>CAMZET010000051.1 GCA_947305825.1 uncultured Verrucomicrobiota bacterium | reverse complement strand
CGTCGGTCTGCCAATCGAAGCCCGGCACCGGCGGAGCACCTTTGACGACCTTGATCGAGCGCATGGATTCCGCAACGCCGTTTGTGACTATGCACGCGGTGAGCGTCGTCGTGTCGCGCAAGGTGATAGCCGTGTTGAAACGATATGGGATCGAGGTCTTGTCGGGCGTAGAGCCATCCAGCGTCAGGTATATCCGTGCGCTGTCCGGGTACGAGTCGCTTCCAGAAAGCGTGATCTGGATCGAATCCTCGAAAATCTGCCCGTTTGCTATGTCGTTGCCGTTTGAGTCGAGAAAGCGCACGTCCCACTCATACGGTACCGAATGTTCGCGCCACGCGCTTGCAAGGCTGTGCGTCAGCGTAAGGACTTTGCGGTTGTCGTTCAGTTCTTGCGTACCGATTGGTACGCCGTATTCATCCGGCGTAATATCAGGCGAAGAAAAATACGGTATCGCCTCGAAGTAGTACGCCGCGTCCGGCGTCCAGTTGTATCCCATGACCGTGTAGCGCGGAATTTTGTTGGCGTCGATGAAATGGTAGCCGCACGAATACGGAGTCGATTGCGGACCCGGCGTGCTGCCTCGGTTGCTGTGGCCGCATCCCATATTGTGGCCGGTTTCATGGCTCATCGTGTAGCGGCTCCATACGCGGCGGATATGGCAGACGTTGCAATTCTGGTTGTTGTAGTTGAACGCCACGGCGTTGGAAGCAAGGGCATCCTTATCGGCGCCGCCAAGGGAATAGCCTATGCCAGTGGTTATCGAGTCGGCGCTCTCGTCGACATCTACTAGCAGCGTGACCGTATCGGCGCCGTAGTAGTCCCTGAGAGCCGGAATCCTGTCGAGCGGCGCATTGCCCGCGCGCAAATTGCCCAGCAGTTCTTGCGTGACATTGTCGTACTTGCCGTCGACCTCGGTCACGCCGACCAGCCTGTAGCAGAAGAGATGGTCGAGCTGCGACTTTGCCAATACCATGTTCATCTTGTCGACCGCCCATCCCGCGAACTCGAGCATGTCGTCGGCATCCGGGCATTCGCCGCTTTCGACCCACGCCTTCGCACCTTGGTCGTAGGCTACAAGGATATCGACGACCGACAGCTGGTTCGCCTCTGCAAACGCATTCCCGTCCGAGGAGAGGAGGCTCCGCCTGCGCGATTTCGCGGCTGAGGCGGCTGCCTCCGCGCTTGACTGGTCTGCCGTCGCTTCGGAGGCCATTTCGCCTTTGCATACGGCACATTCGTCTGTACCTGCGCCGGAAATGTCGCTCTCCTTCACTGTGGCCTTGCCGTCGCGTATGCGAATGGCGTACAAGCGCATGCCTTCGAAATCGTCGATGGCTATGCGCAACCCTTTCGCGGTTTGTTTGACTACGGCAGAAGCGCTGCTGTTCGCGTCCTGCGCAATGAATGACCGCCCCGCAATGCCCGCAGGCGGCGAGGAAATAAGTTTCAGCGCGAATGCCCTGCCTCCCGGCAGCGCGACGGAGAGCGTGTCGCCGACGGCGAGCGCCACCGCGCCCGGCCATTCGCACGCCACCGCGCCAGCGCCCGCGCCAGCGCCCGACAAATCGAGCGCATATTCCGCCGCAAAAGCCCCCGTCGGTGCCGCTGCTGCCGCCAGCAGCGCCGCCGCTATCGCCTGCAATATTTTATTCTTCATCGCACGCCTCCTTGACTATCCAAGCATATTCTACCAAAAATCCGCGAATTGCGCTTTGCCCACGCATGTTGCTCGCCGCGATGTTTCGCCCGGCGGGAGGCCGATGCCGCTGCGACGGGCGGCGGGCGGGGGCGGCGGGTTTCGCGCGTTTTCCGTTGCGCATCGGGGGCGGGCTCGCCGCCCCCCTTGACCAGGGCAAGCTTGCATCCGGGTCTAGGGCAAGTCTACACCCGGGACCAGGGCAAGTCTACACCCGGGACCAGGGCAAGCCTACACCCGGGACCAGGGCAAGCCTACACCCGGGACCAGGGCAAGCCTGCACCTAGGTCTCGGCGAGCAAAAGACGGCGCTTTTTACATTAGAAGTCCGTACTTTTGCTCGCCTGCCCCTAGGAGAAGCCGCCGCATCCCCCCTCGTCCCCTCGTCCCCGTATTCGGCGTGCCCGCATGGCCGATAAAAGTTGAGGATTCCCCCGTAAAAAGAGGATGGAATCGTTATTTCGCACCTTGCCGCTTTCATCCGCAGGGTCGACGCTTTCAGACCGCAGGGCCGGCGGTTTCAGGCCGCAGGGCCGGCGGTTTCAGGCCGCAGGGCCGGCAGGTTCGCGGCCATCCTGCAAGCAATGCGTCCAGTGCCACCAAGCAATGCGTCTAGTGCCACCAAGCAATGCGTCTAGTGCCACCAAGCAATGCGTCTAGTGCCACTAGACGTCTCGCTAGCCGCTGGATGCGACGACGGAATCTCCTCAATGTCGAATGTGCTCTGGAGATTCCCCAGTGTCTATAATGTCCGGAACAGTCCGAAACCGCGCGGTTCACCGGCAAGCGCCGCCAGCCGCGAAAAAAATGGGGGCCTCCAGTTGCGACTGACGTATTGACAGGGAGGGGGAAGAAAGAGTATAATATGCGCCGTATGGGTAAATTGTGCCTTAAGATAGTCTCGGTTTTGACCGTGGGCGTTTGCGTATGCGGTTGTGCTACCGCGTACGAAAGCGTTCGCGGGATGTTCAAGAAGCCCGAGCCGATACCGCCGGAGTTCGCGGCGAAGTATGTGGACGGCCCGCGCGTGCGGGTCGGCGTATTGCTTTCCATCCAGGTGAGCACGATAGCGCAGTCGCCGGTGACGATGGCGGTGCAGGTCGACCAGAGCGGCAACATCACGCTCCCTCTGCTCTTGCAGGAGCCTGTGCACTGCGACGGCATGAAGCTCGAGGAGCTGAAGGACAAGTTGCTGCAGGAGTACTCCGTATACTACAAGCAGCCGCAGGTGGTGGTGACGTTCGCGCCGGTTGACCAGGGCGGCGTAAGCCCGTGGGGGACCGTGACGGTGCTCGGCGAGGTCGCCAGCCCCGGCAAGGTGAACATGCCATCGACGATGGATTTGACGGTTACCAAGGTGATTCAGGCGGCGGGCGGCATGAAGCCGTTCGCGAACAAGAGCAAGGTGCAGGTCACGCGGTGCGACCGCGAGGGCCGGCAGACCAAGTTCATCGTGGACATCGAGGAAATCGGCAAGAACGGGCGCATAGACAAGGACATGACGCTCAGCGCCGGCGACGTGGTGTGGGTCCCGGAGACCTGGTACTAGCGGCGGCGGAAGCCCAGGGTTTCAAATTAAACGATATAAAACAGCACAAAACAGCAGAAAGGACCATTGAGATGAAGAGAATGATCATGGTGGCGGCGGCGATGTTCGCTGCGGCGGCATTCGCGGAAATGTCGCTGGCTGATGCTCGCGGCAAGATTGGCGAGGCGGTAAACGACGCCGAAATCATGGCGGAAATCCTCAGGGAACTCGCTCCGTCGAACCAGGTGGCGTTTCTTTCGGACGTCAACGGGGCGATAGCGTCGATGCCCGGTTCCGGCGAGGAGAAGGCGGCGAAGTTCCTTGAGGCGAACGAGACGGCGCTGCGCAACTCCGCCAAGGGCAATCTGCAGGCGCTGCTGGCCGAGACGTTCGCGACGGTTCCGCCGGAGGCCCTGACGGTCCTCAACGAGCGCCTGGCGTCCGACCTGTTCAACCGCGGGGCCGACCCGTCCAATCCCATGAGCGACGCTGACTTCACGCGCCTGGCGCAGGACGCGATGGCCGTCATACAGGACCGCGCTTCGCAGACGGACGACGCGGCCGTGCGCGACACGTTCGCGCTGCTGATGTTCGTGCGCGCTTCCAACGGCTCGCCGGCCGACCTCGCACAGACGCTCGCCGCCGGCCTCCCCGACGCCAGCTCTCGCGACCTGGCCACCAGCGAGTGGATTCCGTCGGCGCTCGGCCAGGGCGTCCCGAAGTCCTACGACCCGCTTCTCGGCGCCAGCGACGCCGGCCAGGCCCCCAACCCCGTCACCGTCGCGCAGCTTTCGACGCAGCAGGGCATGGAAGCGCTCCTCGCCGACCTCGGCTCCGGCACGACAGACACCACCGACGCGCTCTTCGGCATCGGCAACCTCGGTCTGCCCGACCCCGGCTCCTACACCTCCACGTTCGACGCGGGCACGCTCCGCTTCTCGCGTCCGCTCTCCACAGACCCGGAGACGCCCTACTACAACGGCGGCGGGCGCGGCCATGGCGGCGGCGAACCCGGCGGCTACGCCTTCCAGTGGCTCTAAACCCGTCCAGCTATTTCTAATATAAGGATTATGAGCATGAAACACAGCAAGATTCTGGTGGCGGGCATCGCCGTCGCCGCGGCGGCTTCCGCTTCTGCCGACCTCATGGACCGCGCCGGCGGCATCAAAGTCGGCGAAAGGCTTACCCTTCGCCCCTACGTCTCCATCGGCTACACCTACGACTCCAACGTCGATTCCAGCCGCAAGGACAAGTCCGGCTCGTCCTGGACCATCAACCCCGGCGTCGGCATCGACTACGCGGGCGACAACTGGGGCTTGAAGGGCGCGGCCTACTACACCTACCACGCCTACCACCACTATTCTTCGCAGCTCAATTCCTCGAGCTTCGGCGAGAACCTGGCGTTCGACTGGCACAACTCCGCAGCGGACGAGAAGGGGTGGACGGTGACGCTCAGCGAGACGTTCCAGCGTGTTTCGCAGGACGACGACATGTCGAACAACGGCGGGCGCGGCATCGGCCGCGACTACGACCAGGTGAGCTTCAACGGCGTAATCGAGCGCCGCATCAACCAGCGTCTGCACGCCGGTCTCGAAGCGAGCTACTACTATCTCGACTACGACAACAACGTGGACAAGTACGCGGCGATGTACGGCTGGCAGCGTTCGACCATCGGCGGCGAGATGGGCTACATGTATTCGCGCTGGCTCGACCTGCTCGTCGCGGCTTCCTACCACAGGTACTGGCAGGAGAACGACAAGCAGAGAAGCCCGTACTACTCCAGCTACACTGCTCGCGGCAACAAGATTTCCGACAAATCCGAGGGCTGGTCGCTCATGGGCGGCTTCGGTTCCCGCGCCACGGAGCGCATCACCTACCGCGCTCTCGTCGGCTGGTCTCGCTTCGACTACGGCGACGGTGCCAAGAAGCTCGACGGCTGGACCTACCAGCTCTCCGGCAAGTGGCAAATCAGCAACACGCTCAACTTGATGGTGCTCGGTTCGAGCTACTACCAGCCGTCCGAGACGCACTACGGCACGGCGACGAAGACGTACACGTTCAGCACCGGTCTGGCCAAGGCTCTCGTGCGCGGCAAGGTGCGCTCCACGCTCGACCTCTCCTACCGCAAGGAGACTGCGGAATATACGGAATATGAAACCGACGACTACGACAGCGACTACTACACGGGGCGCTTCGGCTTGAACTACACGCTCAACCGCTTCCTGACTGCGTTCTCGTCTGTTGAATACCAGTTCTGCTCGAGCGACCGCAAATCTTACGATTACGACCGTTGGCGCCTGACTCTCGGTCTGCGCATGGCATACTGATAAAAGTGCAGAAGTTCATTTCAAAGTATGCAGTAGCGGCGCACCTGGCTTTGCTTGCGGTGTCGCCGCTCTTCCTATTCCCCTGGTGCGGGGCGGAAGCGACGGCGTGGACGCTTGTCTGGCTGTCCGTCCCGGCCGTACTGTGGATGCTGCTGGAGCCGTCGCGGAGGATGGACGAGCAGCTACACGACGCGCGCGAGCGCGTTTGGGGCGAACTGGTGCGCGATCCGCTTCTGTGGGTATTTGTTCTGGTCGCCGTGGTCGCGCTGCTGCGCTGGTTGAACGACGGCGTAGCCATGACCTACGACGCCGAGAACGAATACTGGCTGATGAAAGGGGCAGATTGGGAGTTTCTGCCGGCGGCGGTGTCCGGGCGGGGCGGTCTTGAATTCGCTCTTGTGGTGGCGACGTGCGTAGTGGTGGAAGGCTGCCGCCATTCCTTGGGGAAATCGGCGCGGCTTTCGTTCCTGTTCACGTCGTCGGTTCTCTCGGCGCTGGCGGCAGTGGCGGCCGGTCTCGGCGGCTTCTTCGGTCATTCGGGAGCGCTTGCGGCCGAAAAGGCTGCATTCGCCACGCCTTCCTTCGCCGGGACTGTGTTCGGCCTCTACATGTTGGCGGCGGTGATTGCTCTCGCCGGTGCGCTTGAATCGCATTGGCGCCGCGTCACGATGCTTTCCGCGTTCGCCATCGGCGGCAACGGCGCGGGACTCTTCCTGTTCGCGCCGACTATCGTCGCGCTCGTATTCGTCGCTGTCGCCATCCCGACGCTCGTGTTTGCGATAATCTGGACCGGCTCGAAGGCGCGCGGCGCCGCCGCGCTCAAGTGCTTCATTGGCATTCTCGTCGGCGTCGCCATAGCCGTATTCGTCGTCGTCTGCTGCGCACCGGAAAACCTCGCCGCAGAACGCATTGCCCTTATTCCTACCGGGCAGCTCCTTCCAGACGGCTTCTGGGAATTGCGCGAGAAACTCTCCGGCATTGCCGCGAAGGTCTGGAAGTCTTCGCCGTGGTTCGGCACGGGTCTGGGCTCGTTCCCTCTCGACATCCGCTTCAACACCGACGCCGCCGACTGGCAGATTATCAACATCCGCCAGAGCGCCGTCCCCAACGGCTGGTGGAATCTTCTCGTCGAGCGCGGCATCGTCGGGTGCGCCATGTTCGCCCTCCCGCTTGCTTTCATGCTCTTCACGTTCCTGCGGCGCATTCCCGCGTCGTTCGGCAAGAGAATCTTCTTCCCCGCAGCCTGGCTCGGTGTCACCGCGCTGCTCGCTGTCGTCGCCGAGACGTTCGTGGACGCTTCGTTCCTCCGCCCGGAGGCCATCATGGCCCTGGCCGCTCTCCTCGTGCTCGCCGCCGGCTCCATGCCGCCTGTGAAACGCAAGCAAAAGCAGGAGGACGACTAGCGGCGAGCAGTAAGCGGCGAACGCTTCCGGCGTCGCCAAACAATTCCATGGATTTGCTAGATACAAGGATACTTCGATATGGCCGATAAACCCCTTTACTACGGAAGTTCGAAGAACACGCCAATGTACTACGGCTCGTCGCGCCCGATGTACGGCGGCAGTGGCCAGCCCATGTACGGCGGCAAGGGCCCGATGTACTACGGTGCCAGGCAATACGGCAGCTATGGCAGCTACGGCAGCTACGGCCAGTACGGGCAATACGGCGGCACGTCGGGCGACGACGGTTCGCTCGTCGGCACGATTACCTTGGGCCGCACCCTCCGCGTCATTTCGCAGCGCTGGCTCTCCATCTTCGTCTTCGTCCTCGTCGGCCTTATCGTCTCGTTCGCCGTCTATCGCATTTCGCCTACGATATACGAGGCGGCGGCGGACTTCACGATGGACATGCGCCGCACGGTAGGCCGCCAGATGAGCGCCCTCGACGCCGCCATGCCAGACCTTGGCCAGAACTACGCAGAAATCTTCAATACGCGCCTTCCTGAATGGCGCAGCGAGAAAATCGTCTCAAAAATCGTCCAGGAATACCGCTCGGCGCACCCGGCCTCGACCGTCGCCGACGACGAGATAATCTCCACGCTCGGCAGCTCGCAGCTCGAACTCCAGCGCAACTCGCGCCTTATCACGATTACCGTCCGCTCCACCGTTCCCGCGCTCGCCGCCTCCCTCGCCAACGCCTATGCGGAAGCCATCGAGGCGTTCACCGACGACGAGAACAAGGTTCGCTGCGACAAGGCCGTGAGCCAAATCCACCAGAACGTGGAGAAGAAGCGCCGCGAAGTGGACAAGGTCGCCAAGCAGCTTCTCGATTTCCGCACGGCGAACAAGGTTGACAATCTCCGCTCGACGCGCGACACGAACCAGCAGGCTCTCCAGACGACCACATCCGACATACTTGCGCTCGAGCGCGAAGAGGCGCAGCTGGTGGAATGGGAGAAGATGCTCGCGGCCGTCCAGAAGGAGCCGGAAAGCTTCGGCACGCTCTCCACCGGCATTCCGCGCGCGCAGGACATCGCGACGGAGTATCGCGCATTCCAGGACGCTGCGGCCGAATACGCGAAACTCCAGTTCGCCTACACCGAGAACCACCCGGAAGTGATTGCAAAGGCCAAGGAGCTCGAGACCGCCCGCGACCGCTTCCTGTCGGCGACCGAACGCGCCCTCCAGACCGGCCGCTCCACGCTCCAGATTACGCGCAACCAGCTCGCCAACCTCCGCACAAAGCAGGAAGACCTGCGCAATGAACTCTCTTCGCTCGAACAGCGCATCGTCCTGGCTGAATCCGGCCTCGGGCAGCTCGAGGCGGAGTTCGGCGTCGCCAACCGCGTTCTCGAGGGGCTGATTCTCGACGAGAACAAGGCGCGCATCGAGGCCGAGAGCAACAACGAGATTGTGCGCGTCGCCAGACGCGCCAACATCCCGTCGCGCCCCGTCCTTCCCAACCCGATGCTCATCTTCGGCGCCGGCATCGCGCTCTCGCTCGTCCTCGGCCTACTCTTCGTGCTCGTGCTCGACAACCTAGAAGACACGATTGTCAACCTGCGCGACATCGAAGGGCGCCTTTCGCTCAAAGTCCTGGCGGTTCTGCCGCATGTGCGATTGAAGCACCGCGAACAGGTCGCCAAGTTCGCCGCCGAGGACAAGTA
>CAMZET010000050.1 GCA_947305825.1 uncultured Verrucomicrobiota bacterium | reverse complement strand
GACGGGCCGGCGAAAATCTACGAGGCGCCGGCGTCGCGCTTCGTCGCTTCTTTCATCGGCGACACCAACTTCTTCGAAGGCGAGATTTCCGCCATCGACGGCGACTATTGCCTTATCAATGTCGAGGGTTTCGCGCAAATCAAGGCGTTCAACGACAAGAACCTGCAGGTCGGCCAGAGGGTGGATCTCTCGGTGCGCCCGGAGAAAATCCGCGTTACGCTCAATCCGCCGCACCCGGAAAAGGGAGCCTCTATCAACGTGTTCCCGTCGACGGTGAAGGATATCGTCTATCAAGGCGTTTACACGAAATACTGGGTGACCAGCGGGACCAAGCTCGTGTCGGCGCTGAAGCCGCACTCGCGCTTTTTGCTGGATCAGGAGCCAATCACCTGGAACGACGAAGTGTTCGTGTGGTGGCATCCTGACGATGGCTACATGGTGGCGTCGAACTAGCGGGGAGACGGCCGATGAAGCAGAATCCATTGAGGTCGCGCCGGGCGGAAGTGGCGGTGACGCTTCCGAGTTTCCTGTGGCTGGCGCTGTTTTTCGCGGTTCCGGCGTTGATTGTGCTCGCGTTCACGTTCCACGGGCACACGGCGAACGGCGGCGTCGGCGAGTGGTCGCTCTCGACTTGGCGGGAACTTGTCGATCCGGACTACCCGGCAATCGTCTGGAACACGCTGCGCATTTCGTTCGAGGTCACGGTCTGGTGCATAGTGCTGGCCCTTCCGTGTGCCTACGCGATAGCGAGGATGAACAAGCGCTGGCGCGCCATCGTGGCCGGCTCGATTATGCTGCCGTTCTGGACAAGTTTCGTTGTGCGCGTTTTCGCTTGGAAGACGATGCTCCATCCGGACGGCTGGCTGCAGACGTGTTACTTCTCGTGGCTGAAGGTGGCGGACTGGCTCTTTGACTGGCTGCCCGGCTTTGTGCAGCACTTTTTCATCTGGACAGGGTTTGCTGCCGACGCGCCGCTGGACGCGGCTTCTTCGACCATTCTGGACTCGGAGGCGGCGGTAGTGCTGGTGAGCGTGTATTCGTTCCTGCCGTTCGCGATAATGCCAATTTACACGGCGGCGGAGAAGTTCGACTTTTCGCTGCTGGAGGCGGCGCGAGATTTGGGTGCTCGCGGCTTCTACGCATTCCGCAAAATATTCGTTCCCGGCATACGCCAGGGAATCGTCTCGGCAATCCTGATGGTGTTCATCCCGGCAATCGGTTCCTATGTCATTCCGCAGATGCTCGGCGGAACGAACTGTGTGCTCATAGGCAACAAGATTTTCATGCGCGCGATGCAGAACCGCAACATTCCCCACGCCTCCGCGCTGGCGACCCTGATGGCCGTGTCGGTTCTCGTGCCTCTTGGCTTGGCCATGTACTGGAAGAAGCGGCAGGATATCCGGGACAAGAGGCGTCTTGAGCGCGAGACGGCCCGGCTCATGCTGGGAGGAAGGGGGGCCGCGTCGTGAAGCGCTCTTTCTTCTCCGTCACCGTTCTCGCCGGCGTCCTGGCCTTCCTTTACGTCCCGATTCTTCTCGTCGTCGTGTACGGTTTCATACCGAACGGCATATCAATGTCGTTTTTCGACGCCGCCGGAAACTTCACGGGCTTCACGACGAAGTGGTACGCGAACATATTTTCCGGACATCATTCCGTCAAGGCGCTTCTGCAGAGCTTTTGGCTTTCGCTGACCATCGCGGGCCTGGCGACTCTAGTCTCCTGCGTAATCGGCACGACTAGCGCCATTGCGCTCCACAGATGGAAAGACCGTCTCCAGTCCATCCACCACGCCCTCGTCTACACCCCGCTCATCATGCCCGACATTCTCATCGGCATTTCGCTGTTGATGCTGTTCGTGGCCGCCAACGTGGAGTGCGGCTTCTGGACAATCTTGATAGCGCACGTGACGTTCTGCGTGTCGTACGTGACGATGACCGTGCTTGCCCGTCTGCAGGACTTCGACGACAGGATAGTGGAAGCGGCGTACGACCTTGGAGCCGGGCCGTGGTACACGTTTTTCCACGTCGAGCTGCCGATACTGATGCCGGGCATCGTGGCCGGCGGGCTTCTCGCCTTCACGCTCTCCATCGACGACGTGGTGATTACGTCGTTCGTCAACGGCGCCGGCACCAACACTTTCCCGACATACGTGAGCAGCATGACGAAGCATTCGCGCAACCTGCCGGCAGTCTTCGCCCTCTCCACGCTCATGCTTATTTTCACTTGCGCACTGGTGGGACTATCCAAGTTCATCAGCCGCAGGCAACCACAGGCAACATCGAAGAAAGGAAAACAGCAATGAACAAGTCCAGAACCGCGCGCGCCATCGCGGCCGCCGCCATCGCCGCCGCCGCTCTCGCCGGCTGCGAAAAGAAACCAGAACTCCACATTTACACCTGGTCCGACTATATTTCCCCGGACGTAATCGAAAACTTCGAGAAGGCCAACGGCTGCCGCGTCATCGTCGACACTTTCGACTCCAACGAGACCATGTACGCCAAGCTCAAGGCTGGAGGAACGGGCTACGACATCATAACCCCGTCCTCCTACCTCGTCGAGCTCATGGCCAGGGAAGGGCTCATCCAGGAACTCGACCATTCCAAGATTCCCAACGTGCGAGCCAATTTCGACCCTTCTTTCGCGACTCAAATCCTCGATCCCTCGTTCAAGTACAACGTCCCGTATTCCGTGACTTACACCGGCTTCTGCTACCTGAAGGACAAGATTCCGGAAGGAGTGGATATCGAGTCGTGGACGGTTCTCGCCAATCCGCTGTTCAAGGGTAAGATTACTCTTCTCGACGACATCCGCGAAGTGATTGGCGCGGGTCTCATGAGCCTTGGCTACTCCCTGAATTCCGTCAATCCGGCGGAAATCGAGCAGGCGGTGAACGCTGTGCTGGCCTGGCGCAACAACGTGCGCAAATATGACGCCGAAAGCTACAAGACCGAAGTGGCGTCCGGGGCGACTTGGATAGGGCACGGCTATTCGTCGGATTCGACGCAGGTCATACTCGGCGACGAAGACGAGGGAGTCCCGGCGCGCAGCGACATCGGTTTCGCTCTCCCCAGGGAAGGCTTCTCGATAGCGTTCGACGAGATGGTGCTCTCCAAGACTTCCCGCAACCCGGAACTCGCCTACGCCTTCATCAACTACCTGTATGACGGAGAAGTCGCCGCCGAAAACATGGAGTACATCATGAGCCCGACGCCGGTGAAGCCCGGCATCGATCGCCTCGACGATGAATATCGCAAGCAAATCGTGCTGGCGCCGGAACAGATTTCGCACGGGCAGGTAATCCGCGCAATCGACTCCATCCCTGGTGCGATGGAACTCTACAACAAGGCCTGGGACAAAATCAAGGCCACCGAGGCGCGCTAGGCGGCATGGCGCACCGCTTTGCAGAGGCGCTCGTGCTTGTGCTGGTGAGCGCAAGCTCGTGCGCCTTTGCAATCGATGCGTCCAATCGCTACCGCAGCCCGCGCAACCCGGAGCGGCGCATTCGCCAAACCACGGAACTAATCGTGCTCCACACGACCGAGGCCGCCGCTCGCGGAAGCCTGAAGAAACTCTCCGAGCGCGGCGAGTGCCATTATTGCGTCACGGAGGAAGGCGACGTGTACAGAATCGTAGACCGCGACCGCGAGGCTTTCCATGCCGGACGCTCCATGTGGAACGGCAAGGAGGATGTTGACAAGTTTTCCATCGGCATCGAATGTGTCGGCTACCACGACCAGGCGATGCCGCTTGCGCAGCTCGCCGCGATACGCGACCTCGTCGCCGAACTGAAGTCCATGTACCATTTGACCGACGACAAGGTGGTGGCGCACTCGCACGTCGCCTACGGCTCGCCGAACAAGTGGCACGCGAACAAGCACCGCGGCCGCAAGCAGTGCGGAATGCTCTTCGCCATGCCGAGCGTCCGCAAGGTATTGGAACTCAAGTCGCGCGTTTCTTACGACCCTGACGTCCGCGCGAAGAGGCTGGTCGTCGGCGACCCGTATTTGGAGAAGGTGCTCTACGGGAGCGTGGACACGATGCGAGGGACATACGGGGCGGGGGCGGTCGCGCAAGTTCCGCCGCCGTCGCCGTCGGACAAGATTTTGAACTGGCTCGGGTTCGGCGCGAAGCGCGAGGAGTCGATTGGAGCGGCGCCGCCGCCGGCCGTCGCGGCGTCGTCGCGCGTGTCGGCCGCTTCTTCCGCCGGTTCCGCTGCAGCGCGGCAGCGCCAGCGCGTTCAGGCGCAGCGGCCGCAGCCTGGCCGCCGCGTCACGAAACCGGCCGTCCCGCGCGGCCAGCCCAAAACAGCCGCCGCCTCGAAAGCCAGCTCCGCCAAGTCTAAGAACGCGCCGAACGCGCGTGCGAAGCGCAAGTCCTCCAAGCCGCCAACCTCCATCTCCGAACTGCGCAAGCAGGGCTTTGTCTTGAAGGGCACCGTTTCGCCGCACAATACCGCCTCGCGCATCGCCGGCGCTCGCTGGAACAGACCAGACACTTACTACACAATCCGCAACAAGGTTATCCCGGGCAACCAGATAAACCCGGCGAAAATCGAAAAGGGAATGGGAATCTGGATGAAATGACCGATGAATTGACCAATGTGCGCGACATCGGCCGCGACCAGCCACCAATCCTTCCAGGCCTCGCCGTAGAACGAAAACTCGGCGACGGCGGCATGGCTACCGTCTGGCTTGCAACTGACCGCAACAGCGGCATCAAGGTCGCCGTAAAAGTCCTCAAACCGGAATTCTCCGCTTCCCGCGAGGATGTCGAGCATTTCATCGCAGAATCCAGCGCGATGGAGACAATCAACCACGAAGGCATAGTCAAAAGCTACGGCGCAGACGTCTTCGACGGCAAGGCGTACTACATCATGGAATACGTGGACGGCTATTCGTTCGGGCAGCTTCTCGAACGCAAGCAGCATCTCCCGGAGGAAGACTGCCTGCTGATATGCGAATCCGTCGCCGCCGCTCTCGACTACGCATGGAACAACTACGGCATCGTACACTGCGACATCAAGCCCGACAACATAATGATAAACGGCAACGGGATAGTGAAGTTGACCGATTTGGGACTCAGCCACACGTTCAAGTTCCTGAAGGAAGGGCAGATAGACATTCCGGACCACGTTCTCGGCACGCCGGCATACATATCTCCGGAGCAGATTTACGGCGACGTCGAGCTCGACTGCCGCGCCGACATCTATTCTCTCGGCGCGACGCTCTACCATCTGGCGACGGGAAGGGTGCTCTTTCCGCATCTTGGGAGCGAAGAGACTATGCGAGCGCATTGCGACGCCGCTCAACAGGCTCCGGACCCGAGGAAATTTCACCATCTGTCGCATGGCTTCTGCCAATTGCTGGAGGTGATGCTCGTCAAAGACCGCGACTACCGCATTCGCACGTGGGCAGATGTTTTCGAAGTCTGCCGGGAAGTCGAAGCCGGGGCAGAGTTTGCGCCGCGTTCGAATGCGTATCCATCGTCAATCGGTCTTCTTCCGGCGCCGTCCTCCGCGTCGTGAAGCGGCCGAAGGGAATATTTGGTAAAATATCCAGCGCAATGAGACAGAAAGAACACAAGGGGCCGCGCGAACTGGTGACGGGCGGCGAGTGGCTTTACGGGCGCAATCCCGTGGAGGAGGCGCTGGCGGCCGGCAGGCGCTCCGCCTCCGAAATCGTACTGCCGCCGGCTTTCCCGGACGAGGACGACCAGTTGCGGCGCATCCGCGACGAGGCGCGCGCTCGCCGTCTCGTCGTGCGCACCATGGACCGCTCGCAGCTGGACCGCATCACGCGCTTCGGCCACCACCAGGGCGTGGCGCTCAAGACATCCGGCTACCCGTATGTCGAATTCGATGAGCTTCTCTCGGCGGCGGAAGAGGACGAGAATGCGCTCGTGGTCGTTCTCGACCATCTGGAAGACCCGCAAAACGTCGGTTCCATACTGCGCACGGCGTGCGCGGCGGGCGCGACGGGCGTGGTCATACCGGAAGACCGGGCGTGCGGGATAACGCCGGCTGCGGTGCGGGCGTCGGCCGGCGGCGCGGAGCACATTCGCGTGGCGCGCGTTGTGAACCTGGTCCGCGCCATGAAAGACTTGCAGGAGGCCGGCGTCTGGATGACGGGGCTCGGGTTCGGCGAGAGCGCCAAGCCCTACACGGAAGTCGATTTCGGCGGGCGCGTTGGTCTCGTGGTCGGCGCGGAGGGCGAAGGGCTTTCGCGGCTCGTCTCGGAGACGTGCGATTTCCTCGCGACGATTCCGATGCCCGGCGGTTTCGAGTCGCTCAACGCCGGCGTCGCGGCTGCGGTCGCGATGTACGAAGTCCTGCGCCAGCACGGCGGCGCGTCGCGCGGCAAGAGGAACGCGGAGTAGGAGCGGGCGATGGGCAGTGCAATCAAGCCGTTCGGAGTCGTTGCCACGGTGGGGATGCTCGTCGCGAGCAACCTTTTCATGACGCTGGCGTGGTACTGGCATCTTCGCGCACAGAAGCCCGGGCAAAGCTCGTGGCCTTTGGCGGCGATTGTCCTTGCGAGTTGGGCGATTGCGCTCGTCGAGTACTCGATAGCGGTGCCGGCGAACCGCCTTGGCGCGGCGTCCGGCCTGAATGTCGCGCAGCTGAAAATCATCCAGGAAGTGGTGACGGTGATGGTGTTCGTTCCGTTCATGGTGTTTTTCATGGGCGAGAAATGGCGCTGGGATTATCTGTGGGCGTTGCTGTGCATGGTTGGCGCTGTGTATTTCGTGAATCGCGCTCGGCTGTAGGCGAGTGGCGCAAACCGGTGGACGGAGGTTTTGCATGAAAATCGGCAGGCACATTAGGCTGGAGGTATACGGCGAATCGCACGCGCCTCTAATCGGGATGCGGCTGGAGGGATTTCCGGCGGGCGAAGCGCTGGATTTTGCGGCGTTGCAGGCGTTTCTGGAGAGGCGCGCGCCAGGCCGCGACGCGCTTTCGACGGCGCGGCGCGAACCGGACCGCCCAGAATTCCTCTCCGGCATCGCGCCCGCCGCCGGCGTGACCACCGGTGCGCCCATCGAGGCCGTCATACGCAACACCGACGTGCGCAGCGGCGACTACGAGCGCACGGTTCCTCGTCCCGGCCATGCCGACTATCCGAATTGGGTCGCCACGGGCCGCATACCGCCGGGCGGCGGCGCGAATTCAGGCCGCATGACGGCCGCGATGTGCGTCGCCGGCGGCATCTGCCTCCAGGCTCTTGCGCGGCGCGGCGTCTCCGTCGCCGCCAGCGTCGAGAACGCTGGCGAGCGCACCGCCGCCGCCTTGGCCGCCAAGGCCGACGGCGACTCCGTCGGCGCCGTCGTCGCCTGCGAGGTGCGCGGCTTGCCCGTCGGCATTGGAGGTCCCATGTTCGACGGCATCGACGGCGCAATCGCTTTCGCGCTATTCGGCATTCCAGGCGTCAAGGGCGTCGAGTTCGGCAACGGCTTCAGAGCCGCCGCGCTGCGCGGCAGCGAAAACAACGACCAGTTCGCGCTCGACGGCGGACGCGTCGTCACGGCCTCCAACAACCACGGCGGCGTCCTCGGCGGCATGACGAGCGGAATGCCCCTTACCTTGCGCGTCGCCCTCAAGCCAACTCCTTCCATCTACAAGGAGCAGAAAAGCGTCGACCTCGCGACGATGGAGCCGACGCCTCTCGTCGTGCGCGGCCGCCACGACCCGTGCATCGCCTTCCGCGCCGTCCCCGTCGTAGAAGCGCTGGTCGCCTTCGCCGTCCTTGACGCGCTCCTCGAACGCGAGGGAACGGTCGAATTCGGCACGGGACTCGAGGACGCAATCGCGTCTCTCGGACCGTGCGTCATCGACGCCAACGTGGCGCGCCTCTATCCGCGTCTCGCCGCTCGCGCCATTTACGTCGTGCCCTCCGGCGAAGAGAACAAGACCCTCTCCACGGTCGCCGCGCTCTGGGACGCCTTCGCAAAGGCCGGTCTCGGACGCAAGGATTGCGTCGTCGCCATTGGCGGCGGCGTCACGGGCGACTTGACGGGCTTCGCAGCCGCCACCTTCATGCGCGGCATCGACTGGATAAACGTCCCGACGACCCTGCTGGCGATGGTGGACGCCTCGTACGGCGGCAAGACCGCCTGCGACCTTCCGTCTGGCAAGAACCTGGCCGGCGCCTTCCACCCGCCGCGCCGCGTCCTCATCGACGCCGCTTTCCTGCGCACCCTGCCGGAGCGCGAGCTGCGCTGCGGAAGGGCGGAAATGATAAAGCACGAGATAATCGGCGGCCTGGAGCGCACCGCCGATGTCGCCGGCGTGCCCGACGCCGCTGAAATCCGCCGCAACCTCGCCGTCAAAATCGCAATCGTCCGCGCCGACCCCATGGAGCGCACCGGCGAGAGGATGAAACTCAATGCCGGCCACACCGTCGCCCACGCCGTCGAAAAAGCGACCGGCTACGCCGTTTCGCACGGCGAGGCCGTCGCCATCGGCTGCGTCGAAGAGGCCCGCATTGCCGCGAGGCTCGGCCTCGCCGCTCCAGGATGGCCGGACGAACTCGCCGGCCGCTTCGCCGCCGCCGGCCTCCCGACCGCGCTCCCTGACGGCATCGACCTCCATTCGCTCGCCGCCCTCATGCGCGGCGACAAGAAGCGCGAGGGCTCCACGGTCGTGTTCGCTCTCCCCTGCGCATGGGGCGACGTCCGCGCCGTCCCGCTCGACCCGTCCGCGCTCTGATGCCGCTTGAGGGTTGAGGGTTGGTACAACGCGCTGGCAGCGCGTTGTACCACGCGACACCGCGTTGCCCTAACTCCCAACTCCTAACTCCTCCCTCCTAACTCTTACTCCACATGCCCCCGTGGGTATTAAACCTACCCCTAGGGGTAGTAGC
>CAMZET010000049.1 GCA_947305825.1 uncultured Verrucomicrobiota bacterium | reverse complement strand
CCTATCGGCCCCTCCGTCATAATCGCAAGCGGCGTCGCCAGGCGCCGCGGGAACTCCGCGTATATCCTCTCCCACGGTTGCGGAAAGCCGGGTATGCGCAGGTTCGACACCATGAAGCCGCAGATGCCGGCGAGCGTGCGCGACCCGGTGCCGGTCGCCGCCTCGTCGCGTATCTCCCCGCCAACTCCAGTCGCCGCGCCGGGATACGGCGATATCGCCGTCGGATGGTTGTGCGTCTCGACTTTCATCAGGCGGTCGAGCTCCTCCTTCCGGAACACGTAGCCGTTCGACCTCGGATCAATCGCGAACACCTCCGTCTCGAAACCTTCCACCACCGCCGAATTGTCGCGGTACGCAGACAGCGTTCCCTCCGGCGACTTCTCGTGCGTGTTCTTTATCATCCCGAAAAGCGAGTTCGGCTTCTCCTTGCCGTCGATGATGAACTTGGCGCCGAAAATCTTGTGGCGGCAATGCTCGGAGTTCACCTGCCCGAACATAACGAGCTCGGTGTCGGTCGGGTTGCGTCCGGCGGCGCGGAACGACTTCGCCAGGTATTCCATTTCCTCCTCGGAAATCGCAAGCCCTATCTCCTCGTTCGCCTCACGCACGGCTTCGACCCCCTTGGCGAGCACGTCGTAGGTCCGGCCGGGACGCGGCTTGCCCTCTTCGAACAGGTCGGCTATGTCGTCGTAGACGCCCTCGGTCATCCTGTCGTAGAGCGGCGCGGCGGCTTTCGCGACATCGACGCCCGCCGCATGCAGCGTGAAGCGTATGCCGCGCTCCACGCGCTGTATCGACTTCAAGCCGCAGTTGCGGAATATGTCGGTAGCCTTCGACGACCAGGGGCTTATCGTGCCCTTGCGCGGCGTCACGTAGAAACTCGTCTTGCCGTCTTGCTCGGCGGCGGAGCGTATCTCGAAATCGTGCTCGCCCTCGCGGCGTCCAAGCTCGTCGAGTTCCCCCACGACGCCCAGTCCCTCGAAATCCGCATTCAGCAGCGACGCCGCCCTCTGCAATTCTTCCACCGACACCGCGGCGTCCGCCATGTCTAGCGCATACACCCACCGCGCCTCGATACCTACGGACCCTAGCCCGGGCACGGCTCCTTCCAGCGCCGCACGGATCGCGTCCATGCGGAATTGCGAATATGCGTTTTCGCCAGTCAGCAGTATCATGTTCAAATCTCCTTGGATTGGCTTAGGCTCATATTTTACCAAAAATCCCCGGTGCGCGTGTGAGGCGGCGAGACGGAAACCTTGAAGAACGTGCTTTTGGTGGATGAGAGGTCCTGGACCTCGGTCCAGTTGTCCTGCCGGAGAGAAGATGCGCCGAAGACGGTGTATGAGCGTTCATCGTCACCGAGGCGCGGCGACCAGGAAAGATGCGGGACACCGTTTGTGACGGCGATGGAGAGGACGAGGCCGCGCCCGTCGGGGTCATCCGGGTCGAGGCCGACGAGCCAGTTGGCCCAGAGGGAAAAGCCGTTGGCGGCGGCAAGGCCGGCCGAGGCGCCGAACGTCTCGGCGGTCGCGGCGTACAGCGCCGCGTTGGTGGCGGCGAGCCAGGCGAGCGCGGCCGTGCCGTCGTCCGTTTCGTCCGGCGCATCCTTCGCCGTCACCGTCGAACGCGTGTACGCCTTGAGGCATAGTGCGGCGTTCCTGTCTACTGCGAGGTCGAGCCAGTTCGTAGCCGCGCCGGACGCCGCGCCGAGGAAAGTCCTGCCAGGCGCGGCCGTGAACACCGAATTCGTCACGCCTTCGCCGTCCACATACGTGTTGCTGTAGTTGTGGTCGATCACATCGCCCTTCTGCCCATAGACTACGGCGAAATTGGTTCCGTCGGCAAGCGGCACCGGTTCCGGGAGATGGAGCGTGGCGAAGCCGGCGCATTCGACGACGCCTGTGAAGGAACACGCGAGCGCGCCGCCCGCAAGAGGATCTGGATTTGCCACCGCGTTTGCCGCGCGCGTCACGTTCGTCCACACCGAAATCTCATATGGATTTGCATCGAAGTCGGAATACACGCCCACTGCCGCGATTTCCTCGTTCCACGCCGATGTAAATACAGCCGCCTCCAGCTCGTGCGGCAAGGCATCTTCGTAGTCGGTTGCGCCGAGGCGGTCGTAGCCGTAAACGGCGTCGTAGTCCTCGTCTTCCGCCGCCGGAATGAATACCACATTCACTTCCTTCGCGAAAGTCTCGTCGAAATAGGAGACGTGGTAGAAGCCGCCGTCGCCGTGATTTTCGCCCCAGCTGTTCTTGACAAGCCAGGCGCCATTGCCGGACGGCTTGACGGCGAAGTTCTCCGCCGGATAGGAGTCTTCCCAGCCGATGACGGTTACGGCGTGGTTCAGCAGCGCGTTGCTATCGCAACAGTAGTAGGTGTCGGCTTTCTCGTACCAATTTAGCCAGCAGATCGAGGTCATGACAGCGCCGTATTCCATTATGGCAGCTTTGAGGGCGTCGTCGCCCGTCGGCAGCCAGAGAGCGTTCTGCACTTTCAGCGCAGGGACGAGCAACGGCGAGGAAGTCCAGTCGGCGTAAGTTGCGACGTAGGTGTCGTTCGTCTCGGCGACCGCGCCGCCCCATCTGGAAAGGTACGCTAGCGCCATAAGGTCGTGCCCGCCGTCGCTGGGACCCGGCTCCCAGCCGTGGAGATTGACCATGTTTTTCTCGGAGAGGTCCCATTCGCCGCGCCCTGATTTGAGGAGCTGCGTTTCGAGGACGGCGCATGCGGCGAACGCCCAGCACGAATTGATGTCGCCCTGGTTCTTGACGCTTGAGACCCAGCCGAGGTCGCGTGAGTCCCACTTTTCGGGAAGCGTAGTGGACTTGAGCAGACTTTTGCGTATACGCGAAGAAGCGGCGGCAACGGACGCCGGACGCTGGCGTGCGATGGTGCGGCGGGCGCGCGGCGAGACGTAGCCTGTCGCGCGCCCTTCCGCCGCGAACGCCGGCTCCGCGCCCGACGCGAACGCCGTCGCGAGGGCGAGAAACACGCAAGCCGCATTCGTTCTGGCGCCGCCCTTTCGCATGGGTTATTCCCCGACCAGCTTGTAATGGCGCTCGTCGCCGTACGGGAACGCCGATGGTATGAAGTTCCCGACGCGCCGCCGCACCAGCGTGTAGGACTTCGGGAAATGCGTGAAAATCCACGGGCAGTCTTCGCGCACGATTTCCTGGCACCTGCGCCACCATTGGCATCGCTCTTCGGCGGACTGCGCGGCCATGGCGGCATCGAACGCCGCGTCGAATTCGGCGCTTTCGTAGTTGGAGTGGTTGGGCCCGGGGCTCGCGTTCTTGGAGTAGAAGAGCTGCAGGAAGTTCTCGGCGTCCGGGTAGTCTCCCGCCCAGCCCATCATGTACATCTGCGTACGCCCTTCGTTGACCGCGCGCAGGAACGCTTCCCACGTATGGAAGGAAAGTTCAAGCTTTACGCCGATGGCCTCGAAGAAGCTGCCGAGAAGTTCGCCGGCCTCGCGGCTGTCCTGCGTCGGGCGGCCGATGGAAAGCGTCAGGACGAGCCGCCGTCCGGTCGCGGGGTCGATGCCGCCGGGATAGCCCGCTTCCGCAATCAGGCGCTTGGCTTTCTCTAAATCGAACGCATACGGGTTCGGCGTCGCGAGCGCGCCGTCCACCGCCGTCGGCACCGGGCTCGTCGCCTCGTCTATGCGCCCGTTGAAGAAGCGCCGCCATGCCGGAAAGTCGAATGCGCACGACAGAGCCTGGCGCAAGGCCCGGTTCTTCCCCACGACCTCGTCGCGCATGTTGAAGCCGATGTAGCGCACGTCCATCGAAGGCGCCGCGTAAAGCCTCACGCCCTGCGCGGCAAGCTCCGGCGAAAGCCCGCCCTCGCCGTCAACCACCGCGTCCCAGTTGTCGCGCGAAATCTCTCCGAGGAAATCGACCTCGCCCTTCAGGAACATGAGCCACTGCGTCGAAACGTCGTCGATTACGAGATAGCGTATCTTGTCGAAGTCGGGCTTTTCGCCGCGCCAGGCGGGATTTGCGGTGAAGAGCATTTCGTGGTTCTTGCGCCAGCTCTCGAGGCGGTACGGACCCGTGCCGGCGCCGTTTTCGTCGAGCACCGCCGTGTATGCCATCGCAAGCATCCACGGAAACACGTGGAGGCGCTTCTTCAGGCGAATGACGACGGTATTGTCGTCGGGCGCGGAAATCGTATCGACGGCCTTCATTGTCCAGGCGCCGGGCGAGACTGTCGCCGGGTCGCGAAGACGCTCCAGGGAGCGAACGACGTCGTGTGCGCCGAGCGCCGCGTTCCGCACCATGCGCAGAGTGTAGACGAGCCCGTCCGGCGAAACTTCCGGCAATTCGCAAAGCCCCGGCGCAAGAGCATACGGACGCTTGGCGTAATCTATTTCGAGGGGCGTCTGCGCGTAGAGGCAGACGGCGCGTGAATCGTATATCGCCTGCGCTTTCACGGGGTCGAGGGAGTTGACGCGTTCCAGCGGCCGCGTGAAGACGGCCGCGAGAAGCAGGCAAACTGGCAAACCTGCGCTCATTTGTGTATTTCCAGCCTCAATTCGATTTTCCTGGGAGCGCCAGGCAGCGCGGCGAGCGCCTTTTTGATGGACGGCAGACGCGGACGCATGGCGAAAAGCGACGGCGCGTTCGGCGCATAGAGAAATATCATGCCGTCTTCGTAGCGGCCCGGCCTTATGGGGAGCGAGGGGAAGAGTTTCTTCCATTCGTCGGCGAGGGAATCGAAGAACGGCTCCCTGGCGGTCAGCAAGTCCTTCATCGCCGCGGCCGCCGCTTTCGCGAAAGACGCGTGGCGACAGCGATTCTCCGGCTCGAGCGGCTTCCATTTCGGCAGAGGTCTGCCGAACTCGTCGACATAGCGCCCGTCGGACTCCCCTTCCGCTTCCATAATCACTCCTCCAGGCCGCAGAGGCGCTTGGCGGCGGCGAACTGCGCCGCGAGGTCGGCCTTGCGCGCCGCCGGTCCGAGATAGCCGCCGCCTGAAAGAGCCTCCAGGAACCGGCGGAACTTGTGGCGGCCTCCGCCCAGATTGTCGAGCGCGTACACCTCCGCGCTACCGAACGAGCACGCCTCCGAAAGCATGCCCGTCGAGTCCGCCGTCACGTAAAGCCTCTTCGCCAGCGAGACGAACGCCGGTATCGGGTTGAAATGGTCGCGCGAATACACAAGCTTGTAGTCGAACGGGAAGGAGTCGATGACGGCCTCGACGGCCGGCGGCGTCCGGCGGCTCGTGGTCACCCACCTCTCGCAGCCCTCCGTCTCCTCGAAGATGCGCTCGAGCTGCGTGCGCATCCAGTCCGGCGACATCTGGGCGCGAGCGTTCGGGCCGCCGACGACGACGGCCGCAGCCGGGCGCGGCGACGCCGCATGGCGCTCGCGGAACGTCTCGACGCCGGCGCGGTAGTATTCTTCGTCGGCCGCCACGAGATTCACAGGGACGGGGACTACATTCGGCAGGTTCGGGAGGTTGTCGAAAATCGGTGCGACAATGCAGTCGAACGAGGGGAGGTGGTAGCCGCGAGGGAAAAGGACGGCGGCGCACTTGGCGGAGCGGCCGCGATGGCGAGCCGCCGCCGCCAGCGCCTTGACGGCGTAGAACGTGCCAGAACCGGTGCCGATGTAAAGCCCGGCGTCAGGTGCCGGGCCGTCCGGGAACTCCAGCAGGGAAAGCGAGCGGATGCCGAGCCTGTCGAGCGCGTAAGAAAGGAGTTTGCACAAAGGCGAACGGAAGCGCACGCGCACGATTTCCGGCTCCAGGCCGAGCGCGCGCGCAAGGGCCTTCGACTGGCTCTCGTGGCCGGCTTTGCCGTCTGTCAGTATCACCGCTTTCATTTCTGCTCCTTTCCTGCCGCCGCTTCGGGCTGCTGTTCCGGCGGCGGCGCGACGGGCGCGACGGGCGCTGCGGGTGCGGCTGGCGCTACGGGTGCTGCGGATGCGGCTGACGCTACGGGCGCGGGCGGCGTTGAGGACGCAGCGGTCGAACGCGCGCTTTCCTTCTTCGACGGGTAGAGCATGTCGCGCACCGCCTTGCGCATCAACCTTTTCGCCGTCGCAATCGGACCCTTGATGGTGCAGCCGGCCGCCTTGCGGTGTCCGCCGCCGCCGAACTTCGCCGCCAACGCCGTCGCGTCCCAACTGCCTCGCGTGCGTATCGATACGCGAGTCTCTTTCGTCCTGTCGGGTATCTGGTAGAAGAAAAGCGCTATCTCGTTGCGCACGACGCTGCGCGGAATCTCAATGATATCCTCCGCATCCGCCTTCGTCCCGCGCACCGAACGGAAATCGTCGCGCGTGAGCGTCACTTCCGCCACGCGGCGGTTCTTCCAGATGTGCAGGCTCCTCCACGCCAGACGCTTGAGTTCAATCGCCTTGCGCGGAAACGTCCCGTATATGAGGTCGTTTATCCAGGCTGTGCGGACGTCGTGCTTCAGCAGGTCGCTCGCCGCTCGCAGCGTGCCCGTCCCCGTGGAATCGTAGGCGAAGCGCCCGGTATCGGTAACCATCGCCACCCAGAGAGCCTCCGCAGACGCGGTGTCCAGCGGCCAGTCCATCCATTTTGCGAAACGCCAGACGAGTTCCGCAGCGCTGGACGCAGCAGCATCAACTATCTGCACATCGCCGAACGTGCCGTCGTTCGTCACGTGGTGGTCGATGCAAATCTTGCGCAGCTTCTCGGCGGCCGGCCTGACTTCCGGCGGCATGCGGTCGAAGCCGGAATTGTCGACGGCGATGAACAGGTCGAAGCGGCAGCCCTTGAGCTTGCGCAATGGGATGAAATCTTCCGTCCCCTCCAGGAAGGCGAGTTTGCCGAGCGCGTTGTGGTCGGCGGTCGCGAAAGCGTCCTTGCCGGCCGCGCGTAGCAGACGCACCAAGGCCACCATCGACCCGACGGAATCGCCGTCCGGGCTCAAATGGCCCGAAACGAGGATTCTCTTGGCGTCGTCGATGAGCGCCTTGGCTTTCTCGAATTGCTCCAGCATTCGCGAATCGCGGTGAATCAGGGGACAGGGAACTGGAGGGCGAGGGCGCGGGCGTCGCGCTTGACGCGCTCTTGCACGGCAGCGTCGCCGATGTTGTCGAGCACGTCGCAAATCCAAGTGCCAATCTTTATCATTTCCGGCTCCTTCATGCCGCGGGTGGTGACGGACGCCGTGCCGACGCGGATGCCGCTCGTGCGGAAAGGCGACTCGGTGTCATAGGGGATGGTGTTCTTGTTGACGACGATGCCGGCGGCGTCGAGGGCGGCGGCCGCTTCCTTGCCCGTCATGCCGCGCGCCTTGACGTCCACCAGGAACAAGTGGTTGTCCGTTCCGCCGGAGACAATCCTGTAGCCGCGGTCCTGGACTGTCTTGCAGAGGACGGCGCAGTTCCTGACGACCTGCGCGGCGTAGTCCTTCTTTTCGGGTTGCATCCATTCGCGGAAGCATACGGCCTTTGCGGCGATGATGTTTTCGAGCGGGCCGCCCTGCATCCCGGGGAATACGGCGGAATCGAGGGCCTTGGCGTACTTCTCCTTGCAGAGCACCATGCCGCCGCGCGGGCCGCCGAGCGTCTTGTGCGTCGTAGTCGTCACGAAATCGGCGTAGGGAACGGGAGACTCGTGGGCGCCGCCGGCCACGAGCCCGGCGATGTGCGCCATGTCAACCATCATCAGACAGCCGGCCTTGTCGCAAATCTCGCGTATGCGCTTGAAGTCGATCGCCCTCGGATAGGCGCTCGCGCCGGCGACGAGAATCTGCGGCTTGACCTCGAGAGCCTGCGCCTCGAGCGCGTCGTAGTCGAGCCGCTCCGTCTCGCGATCCACGAGATACGGCACGATGTTGTAGAATTTGCCGGAGAAGTTGACGGGCGAGCCGTGGGAGAGATGGCCTCCCTGGTCTAGCGAAAGAGAGAGAATCGTATCGCCGGGCTTGAGCATCGCGAAATAGACTGCCATGTTCGCCGCCGAGCCGCAGTGCGGCTGGACGTTGGCGTGCTCGGCGCCGAAAAGCTCGCACGCCCTCTTGCGCGCCAGCTCCTCCGCCGCGTCCACCGGCACGCAGCCGGAATACCACCGCTTGCCCGGATATCCTTCGGCGTACTTGTTCATCAAGACGGAACCGGCCGCCTCGCGGCACGCCCGGCTGCACGTGTTCTCCGACGCGATGAGATTGATTTCCGTGTCTTCCTGCTCGGTCTGCGCGACAATCGCCGCGAAGACCTCCGGGTCGGCGGCGGCAAGGCCGGAGACGTCAGAGAGACGGCCGGAGCGCTCGAGTTTCGCGCGGCGCCGCGCATGGCGCTCGCTCGCGTCCACCGGCGTCGAAAGAAATGCGTCCGCCATCTCGACGGCGTAGTTGGCCGAAACGCTCTTGCCGCCAAGGCAAAGCACGTTGGCGCCGTTGTGCTGGCGCGTGACCACCGCCTCGTCGAGCGTGTGGCACAAAGCCGCGCGCACCCCCTGGAAGCGGTTCGCCGCCATCGAAACGCCGATGCCGGTAGTGCAGCACAGTATGCCGAAATCGGCCTCGCCCTTGGCCACCGCCAGCGCCACCGCCTCGGCATAGTCGGGATAGTCGCAGCTCTCGCGAGAGTGCGTCCCCTTGTCGATGACGGTCATGCGCGCGCCCAGCGCCTGCGCCAGCGCCGCCTTGAGCTCGTATCCGCCGTGGTCACATCCTATCGCTATAGTCATTTTCGTCAGCCCTCGCCTTCCTTTGGGATTCAAAGCCACAAGTATAACATTTTTCCCCGTGCCGCGCAAGTGCCGCGCAGCGACTTCGGCTAGCGGGACGCAGGGCGACAGGCCGTTTGCCGCCGGCTGTCCACACTTTGTGCAATATGGTATACTATGGGCATGAGACACGAGACAAAGGACCGAACGGAGAGTAGGAAGCGCGTGGCGGCGGCGGCAGTG
>CAMZET010000048.1 GCA_947305825.1 uncultured Verrucomicrobiota bacterium | reverse complement strand
GGCTCATGACGAGGTTCTTGTGCTCGCCGAAAACCTTCTTGAACGTGACGTCCGCCTTAGGGTCGAGATATTTTGCCATACCTTGTGCCTTTTTGCCGCTTTGCCTTCCAGCGCATATTATACCAAATTCGCGCCCGCCGCGCTTGGAGCGACACAGGGCACGCATTGCCGACGGCGGGGGCGCCGTCGCCACGCAACGACTGCGCCCCACGTACCGCAGGCCGCGCAGTGCCACTTGGCGAGCGGCTTGGTGGCACTAGACGCATTGTCTGGTGGCACCACGCAACCGACCTGGTGGCACCACGCAACCGACTTGGTGGCACCACGCAACCGACTTGGTGGCACTAGACGGGTTGTCTGGTGGCACTAGACGGCTCGATAGGGGTGGGGCAGGGGGGGGGCAAGAGTTAGGAGGTAGGAGTTAGGAGAGTGCGGCGGTATGGAACGCACGCCTCGTGCGTTCGCGTTGGAATTAGCATTCGAGTTTCTCCACCCCGTACGAAGCGGAACGCACGAGGCGTGCGTTCCACATTGCTACACTCTCCTAACTGCCTAGCGCTTCGAGTTCGATGGAGGCGTTTTCCCAGTCTTCGGTGTAGCGGTCGATTTCAGCCTGGATGGTGCGGACGCGGCGGTTGGCTTCGGCGAAGTCGGTCTGCGGGGTAGGGTTGAATAATTCCTGGCTGGCCTGTTCGAGAGCGGTCTGGAGTTCTTCGAGTTTGCGTTCGGCGGTGGAGATTCGGCGCTTTAGTTCCTTGACCTTCGGTGCGAGGCGGGCGCGTTCGTCGGCGCGGGCCTTGCGAGCCTCCTGCTTGGTCATACGCTGTCCGCCGTCGGCGGCGGCACTGGCGGCGGCGGTCTTCGGCGGCGGTTTTGCGGAGGCGCGTTCGGCGGACTGCGCGGCCGCCCGCTTCTCTTCGTAGTAGTCGTAGCCGCCTGGGAACGAGCGTATCCCTTCTCGCGTAATCTCGATGACGCTCGTCGCGACCGCCCGCACGAAATCGATGTCGTGGGAGACGAGAAGGATGGTGCCTTTGTATTTCTGCAGGGCGTCCTGGAGGAGGGCGCGGCCGTCCAGGTCGAGGTGGGTGGTCGGTTCGTCGAGGAGGAGGAAGTTCGGGCGCGCGAGGAAGAGGCGGAGGAAGGCGAGGCGGATTTTCTCGCCGCCGGAAAGGACGCCGGCGGGCTTTTCGACGTCGTTGGAGTCGAAGCCGAAGGCGCCGAGCTGGTTGCGGAAATCCTTCTCCGGGCCGCCGCCGGAGGCGTCCCACACGTTCTTCGCGTTGCGGTACACGGATACGTCCGGCGGAATCGTCTCGGCGAATTCCTGGCTCAGGTAGCCCGGCACGACGTTGTGGCCCAGTTTGGCAAGACCTTCCGTGGGAGAGCGCGTGCCGGCGACGAGGCGCATGAGCGTCGTCTTGCCCAGTCCGTTGTAGCCGATGAGCGCGACCTTGTCGCCGCGGTCTATTTTAAAGGAGATTTTGTCGAGCACCTTCTTCACGCCGTCGTAGGAAAATCCCATGTCTTCGCAGCGGAACATCTCGATGCCGCTGGGCGGCGGTTCCGCCAGGCGCAGGCGGCCGGAGTTGAGGTGGCGGCGCGGCAGCACGATTTTCTGCTCGTCTATCTTGTCGATGAGTTTCTGGCGGCTCTGGGCCTGCGCGGCCTTGGTCGCCTGGGCGCGGAAGCGGTCAACGAAACGCTGCAGTTGCTCGCGGTGGCGGTCCTGGTTCTCTTTCGCCTGCAGAAGATGCTGGTAGCGGACTTCGCGCTCGGTGAGGTAGTAGTCTAGGTCGCCCTCGTAGCGCGTGACCGTGCCGGCGTCCACTTCGACGATAATCGAAGTGAGCGTGCGCAGAAGGTAGCGGTCGTGGGAAATGAGCATGAGGGTGCCGTCGTAGAGCTTGAGGAATTTCTGGAGCCAATCTACGGCGGGGAGGTCGAGGTAGTTGCTGGGTTCGTCGAGGAGGAGGAGGTCTGGCTTGGAGGCGAGGACGCGGGAGAGTTCGGCGCGCATCCGCCAGCCGCCGGAGAAGGAGGCGAAGGGGCGGGCGAAGTCGTCCTGGGCGAAGCCGAGGCCGCCGAGCGCGACCTTGACGCGCGTCTCTATGTCGTAGCCGCCGAGATGCTCGAACTGCGACTGCAGCTCCCCGTAACGGCGCATGTTCGCAGGGTCGGCGAGGTCGGCCTCGAGGCGCCGCATCTCCTCCTCCATGTCGGAAAGGCCGGGTATCCCGCGCATCGAATATTCAAGCAGCGACTCGCCGTCGTGGTCAGGAGCCGGATTCTGCCGCGTGAAGCCGATGCGAGGATTCTGCTCGATTACGAGTTCTCCCGTGTCGGTGGACATTTCGCCCAGCACGATTTTGAAGAGTGTCGATTTTCCGCTGCCGTTCGGCCCGACGACGCCGATGCGCTCGCCCTTGTTCACGCGGAACGTCACTCCGGAGAGGACGTCTTGATGGCCGTAATGAACGCTTATATCCTTGAAGTCTAGCATATCCACCCCTTCGACGGCGTGTCCTGAGAAAGAATTTCGAGAGCGACGGCGTGCTTGCCGGCGCGTTGGAGCGCGTCGCGCATGGTGCGTTCGGCGATGTGAGGCGCGTTGCATTCGGAAGAGAGGTGTGCGAGCGCGAGGTATTTGAGGCGCGTGGAGGCGTAGGCGGCGGCGAGGGCGGCGGCATCGTCGTTGGAGAGGTGGCCGCGAGGCCCGGAGATGCGGGATTTGAGCGACTGCGGGCGCGCGCTCATTCGCAGGAGCTGCGCGTCGTGGTTGGATTCGAGCGTCGCCAAGTCGGCGGCGGCGAACTTCGCGCCGATGGAAGCAAGCGGCGCGCCGACGTCGGTCGCGTGGAAATACGTCACGCCGCCGCAGCGCACGAGAAAACCAACCGGATCGCAGACGTCGTGAGGCACGGGAAACGCCTCGACGGCGAACGGGCCCGCCGCGAACGGCTGGCCCGGCTCGAAGCAAAGAAACCGCGCCGCGCCAGTGAGAGAGCGCTCTATCGCCTCTGCGGTCATGAGATTGGCGAAAAACGGCACTCCGGGACGCTTCTTCCTGAACACGTCCGCACCGCGAACATGGTCGGTGTGCTCGTGCGTGAACAGGACGCCGCATAGCGCGTCCAGATTGACGCCGGCCGCGAGAGCGCGTTTGACGAGGGTGAAATAGGCGAGTCCGCAGTCGATGAGCAGCGTCGCGCCGCCTCCTTCGACGGCGTAGGCGTTGCCGCCGCTCCCGCTCGCAAGCGATACTATGCGCATCGGGCTACAGCGCCTCCGCCGCCATTTCGGCGAACGGCACCTTGTCGCGCGGATGCACGTCGTTCATGTCGCCGAGGCCCGCCGCGAACGTGTCGATGAACGTCGCGCCGGTCTTCTCGCACACGCGCTTCTGCACAGCGCGGTACAGTTCCCACGGACGGTTCATCTTCGGCAGCCCCATCATGACGAACGGCACGTCCCTTCCGGCGCGGAGTTCCTCGACGACGGCGAGAAGGGTCTCTTCCTGGTAGTCTTCGGGGGTCGGCGTGTCGGGCGCGACGCACGTCGTGGCGTTGGACTCGCCCTGGTACCAGAGGATGCCGGTGAGCGGAATGGAGCGCAGGCGCGAGATGCCACGGTCGTACATGAGCGAGACTGGCCACCAATGCGCTTCCTCCGGGTCTGAACGGCGGCGAGGATATTCGCGTGCGACCCAGGAGCACGGGAAGTCGGCGTTCTTGTCGATGCGGTGGCGGTTGGTGGCGATTGCGGCGAGGTGCGGGAAGCGCGGCTTGCCCTTCGAATCAACGGCGCACATGGTCGCCTCGGAGAGGAAGGATTCGGTCGGCGCGCCGCCGGAAGCGACGTAGAGGATTGCGACCGCCTTGCCGGTCTTCTCGGCGCGGCGGATGGCGAAACTGACGCCCGTGGCGGACTTGCGCAGCGCGTTTTCCGCCGTCAGACGCCGCCACGCGCCGTCGTTGAAATCCCAGAAACGCACGTCCACCTTGGCGAGGCGTGCGAGTTCGCCGCGCACGCGCTCCTTCTCCTGCGCTGTGCGGTTGAATTCGCCCCACCCCTTCTGCATGTTCGACTGGCCGGCGCAGAGCCACGTTTCGCCGTCCGCCGGGAAATCTGCCGGCAGCGCGACGGGCGCTGGGCGTGGCGCGAACATCGTGTCAAACGTGGTGTGCGCGATAATAGCGGCGCCGGCGGCATCGGGATGGATGGCGTCACGCGCGAAGATGGCGTCGAGGTTCTCGCGCAAAGGCTCCTGCATGTCGATGCCGGTGGCGCCGGTGCGGCTGGCGACTTCCTCCAGGTCGCGCTGCATCAAAAACGGCTCCGGACTGCGGTAGAACTTCTGGCCAGGCGCCAGCGGCGAGAGCTTCGTCCAGATGAAGAACTTCGGCTCGCGGCCGCCGGCCTTGTAGTCGCCGAGAAGAGCGCAGTAGTCGTCCACAAACTGGCCGCGCCGGCGCTCGCCGGTGTATTCCTTAATATATTCGCCGTTGTCGTTGATGCCGAGATTGCAAATCACGACGTCCGGCTGCCAGGCGAGTGCGTCGCGGTGCTCTTTCATGTGGCGGTAGCCGCGCTTCTCGCTGCCGCGCATCGTGTCGAGATATATGCCGCGCCCGGAATTGCCGAAATTCCTCACCTCGTATTCGCCCGGCGCCTTCTCGTCCAGCAGAACCTGCAGACGCGCCGGATACGAAACCTTGTCGCGCTCTGCGCCAAGCCCGAAACCGTATGTAATCGAGTCGCCGATGCAGGCGACTTTCACCGCCGCCGATGCCGCGAACGCCGCCGCAAACGCCGCCTGCGCCGCCACCGCCAAAAACGCCGCTTTCTTCGCTTTCATCCGTTTCCTCCCTTTACGGTTCAGTCCACCTTTTCCGCGAACGCCAAATCTTCCGGCGGCACGGCGACTTCCACCGTCGCGCCGAGTATGTCCACGTTCAAACAGAGCGTCGCATTCGGCCCCTCGCGCTTCACATACCCTTCCAGACCGTACATGGGGCCGCCCGTGATGCGCACCTTGTCGCCCTGCTGGAAAACCTTCTCGACTACCTTCATCTCGCGGCGCTTGCGCGTCGCGTTCTTGATTTGCCGCAGCTGGTGTATCATGCGGCGCGGATTCGGAACGTATATCGTGCTTGTAATCAGGTTCGTCTTGAGCATCGTAAGACGTTCTTCCGGATAGAGCTTCGTGAAAACGTAGCCGGGGAAGAGCGGCAGGTAGCGGCGCACCTTGCGCCGCTGCACCTTCGTAATCTTCTCGTACAGCGGCAAGTGATACAGGAATTTGTAGAACGCGAACCACTTCGAGATTTTCTTCTCGGTGTTCGGTTTCACGCGGAAAACGTACCACGTGCGCTTGCGAAGACCCGCTTCTTCCGCCTTGTCTGGACTGTTCGGTGGCATTGGAAAATATTATACCATACTTTCGCCGTCGGTGCTTGACGCGCCGAGGGGCGCCCTGCGCGGAAGCGGCCGAGGAACGGCCGCTTCCGCTTTTCCGCTTCCGGCGCCGCCGCTTAGAGCGAATATTCGCTGCAGTTCTCGTACTGGTCTTCGTCTCCGTACCGCTCGCGCAAGGAGGCGATAACCTCTTTGAGTTCGGCGATGCGCTTCTGGCAGGCGGGGTCAGAATAGCGGTTGTGCAGCTCTTCCGGGTCGCTTGCCATGTCGAAGTACTCCCACTCGCCGCGCTTGTAGTAGCAGACGAGCTTGTCCGTCTTGGTCCTGACGCCGTACCAGGCGGCGGTGGCGTGCTCGCCTCCCTCGACGTAGTAGCGGCAGTAGACGGCGTCGCGCCAGCCGGGCGAGGTCTGGCCGCGCATGTTCGGCACGAACGATTCGCCCTGCATCTCCGCCGGCTTCGACGCGCCGGCGATGTCGAGGAACGTCGGCGCGAAGTCTATGTTCGCGATGACGTCTTCGTTGCGCGAACCGGGCGCGATAATCGCCGGGCACTTGGCGACGAACGGCATCTTCAGCGTCTCTTCCATGATGAAGCGCTTGTCGTAGAGGCCGTGGTCGCCGAGGAAGAAGCCCTGGTCGGAGGTGTATATCACGAGCGTGTCGCGCTCGACGCCCTTCTCGCGCAGGAAATCCATCATTTCGCCGACGGAATCGTCTACCGACTGCACGCAGGCGAGGTAGTCCTGCATGTAGCGGAGGTACGAGAGCGCGGTTTTCGCGCGGTCGTCCATGCCTTCTGGCCAATCGTCGAGGAATTTGCCGTCCTTGCCGCGTTTTCCCTCGTAGGTGCGACCTTCGAACTCGAAGGTGCGGCCTTCGGAGAAGAACTCGGCAAGTTTGAGATCCATGCCTGGCCGCATATGCTTGAGGAGCGTCATGGCGGTGGTCTTGATTGGCGTGGCGCGGCCTTGCCAGTCGTCGAAGAGCGTCGGCGGCAGCGGGATGTCCTTCAGCGTCTTGGAGCGGAATTGGTCGCGGTACTTTTCGGAGGGAATCCAGTTGCGGTGCGGGGCCTTGTGGTGCATCATGACGAAGAAAGGCTTGCCGGTGTCGAGAGCGTCGGAAATGACGTCCTTCGTGAGGCGCGTGATGTTCTCGGTGGCGTATTCGCCCGGATAGGCGCGGCGTTCGACCTTGCCGTCCCGGCCGCGCTCGAAGAAATACGGATTGAAGTAGACGCCTTGGTTCTCGTAAACCATCCAGCGGTCCCAGTCTGAATTGCGTATGGAGGCAGGTCCGCCGCAGTGCCACTTGCCGAGGAAGGCCGTGTAGTAGCCGGCGTCGCGCATGTAGCCGCCGACGGTCTCGATTTCCGGCGAGATGGAGTTGAACACCGGCACTCCGTTCTTGTGGCTGTAGCGGCCGGTCAGGATGCCGGCGCGCGACGGCGTGCAAATCGGGTTGGTGCACATCACGTCGTCGAACAGCATCCCCTCCGCCGCCAGGCGGTCGATGTTGGGCGTCTTGTTGACGCGGCTGCCGTAGGCGGAAATCGCGTGCGCCGCATGGTCGTCGGTCATGATGAAGAGAATGTTCAGGCGCTTGTCGCCGGCCAAAGCCGCCAATTCCGCACCGAAAACAGGCATCGCCAGCGCCGCCGCGCCGGAGCGTATGAAGTCTCTGCGTGTCATTTGCATTTCATGTTCCTCCGTGTATCGTCGCATATTTTACCAAATATTCCGCCGCCTTGCTTGCTGCGGAAAGATGCAATTTGCCGATAACGACACTCTCTCCGCCGATGAATTCGGGGTTTGGTTCGCCTGCAACCAAAACCACGATGACTTGCTGGACGTTTGCGATCCTGCAGTGTCGTTGCTACTCTGACAAAAATCCACTATCATCCCATTGGTTTTTTCCGCAGAGACGCAGAGGTTTCTCGCGCTTACATAGAATTAGGACATCTCGCCGGAAGTTTCTGACAAAATTCTGGAGATGGCGGAAACCTTCGATATTCTCATAGTTTCTGCAACATAGTAAAATTGCCGTCTATCCTGAAAGGCCGGATTTTGGTATACTATAGCGCATCGCGCACAACACAAACCATGACAGAAGAGCAGTCAAAACTAGTCGGACGGACGTTTCGGCATTTCAAAGGCAATCTCTACCGGCTTGAGGGGTTCGCAAAGGACTCCGAGACGCTGGAGGAGATGGTCGTGTACCGCGCTTTGTACGGCGAGCGCGGGCTTTGGGTGCGCCCAGCCAAGATGTTCTTCGAGACCGTCGAGCGGGATGGGGAAACCATGAAACGCTTTGAACTTGTGGAGGATGAGACATGATGAAGGTCGTCCAAGGCGATATAACGAAACTTGAGGTCGATGCCATCGTAAACGCCGCCAACCAGATCATGCTGGGCGGCGGTGGTGTGGACGGAGCAATTCATCGCGCCGCTGGTCGAGAACTTTACAACGCCTGCCTCAAGGTGCCGGAAGTGCGTCCCGGCGTCCGGTGTCCGACTGGCGAGGCGCGAATAACACTGGGCTTCTGGTTGCCAGCGAAGTTCGTCATACACACGGTAGGTCCTGTCTATCGCGACGGACAGCACGGCGAGCCGGAGAAACTCGCGGACTGCTACCGCAACTCGCTCGCACTCGCAATCGAGAACGATTGTCATAGCATGGCGTTCCCCTGCATCTCAACAGGCGTGTACGGCTATCCGATAGAGGACGCAGCCAAGATTGCCATCCGCGAAACACAGGAATTCCTCAAGACGCACGGAGGCATCGAAGTCGTGTTCTGCTGTTTCTCCAGTGGCGACAGAACGATTTATGAAAAACTGCTGAAAGGAGGCGAATATGCTGACGACAAATGAGCAGCGGCTTGCGGTTTTGATCGACGCGGACAATGCGGCAGCGAAGAATCTTAAGCCGATAATTGACGAAGTGGCCAAATATGGCGTGCCGACAATCAAGCACGCCTATGGCGACTGGGCGAAGCTCGGCGGTTGGAAAGACGCGTTGCTTGAGATAGGCGCAGTTCCGGTGCAACAATATGCCTACACATCAGGAAAGAACGCAACAGATGCGGCACTGATTATCGAGGCAATGGATATTCTACACGCGAATACCGTCGATGGATTCGTAATCGTATCGAGCGACAGCGATTTCACACCTCTTGCCCTGCGCCTGCGCGAGTCTGGGAAGAGGGTCTATGGAATTGGAGAAAAGAAAACGCCACGCCCATTCATAACGGCCTGCGACAAGTTCATCTATGTTGAGATTCTTTCGTCCGACGGGCAGCCTTCTGCGGAGCAGAGTCTGGACGGCAATGTGAAGGCGCTTGCTTCAGGCACACAGCCACAGAGGAAGCCGATTTCAGACAAGAATGTGCGGTTCCTCGCACAATGCATTTTTGAGTCGTCTGGGGAGAGCGGTCAAGCACCTCTTTCGTCGCTTGGCTCCATGATCAGCAAGAAGCGTCCAGACTTTGACAGCCGAAACTATGGATATTCCCAATT
>CAMZET010000047.1 GCA_947305825.1 uncultured Verrucomicrobiota bacterium | reverse complement strand
TCGGCGGCTACGCTTTCTTCCGCTGTCCGTCGCTCGCGACGCTCTGGAACTTCTCTTCCCTCTCCAACCTCTCTTCCATCGGCGAAAAGGCGTTCAAGCACTGCACCTCGCTGAAGTCGCTCGCGATGCCGTCGCAGGTGACCTCGCTTCCGAAGGAGATGTGCAACTACTGCTCGTCGCTGGAGACCGTGACCGGCACCTGGAACGTGACCTCGATAGGCCAGAGCGCGTTTTCCAACTGCCCGAAGCTGAAATCCGTCGCCGGCCTCGACGCAGCTGCATTGGAGACGGTCAAGCGTGGCAGGGAGTGGAGTAGGTAGCCTGGATTAAGGCAGAGGGGCAGGAGAAGTTAGGAGTCGGGATGGGCGTTGCGCAGTACAACGCGCAGGATGCTCGTTCTGCCGTGACGCGGGCGGCGGGGATATTTGGTATAATATGCGGCATGAAATCGAGCGCAACTGCTGTTATTTGCGCGGCGCTTGCCGCGCTGCTTGCCGGATGCGGCGACAAGGCCGTCTCCATCGGGCAAAAGAAGAAGACTCTCGGCTACAGGACGGCGCCGATAGCGCGTGCCGATGTGGTGCGCACCGTCGAGGCGACGGGCACGGTGACGCCGCGCAATTCGCCGTCAGGAATCCCGGTCGGCGCACAGGTGAACGGGCGGCTCGTCAAGCTTTTCGTCGACTACAATTCGGTCGTGACGAACGGGCAGGTCGTGGCGCTGATAGATCCGCTCGTGTACGAGGCGAACTACAAGGGGGCGGTGGCGCGTCTGCACGTCAACGAGGCGAACGTCGAGGTAGGCGAGGCGACGGTGGCCAGTCGCGAGGCGGAGCTTGCGCTGGCAGAGAAGACGTACGCCCGCAAGAAGCAGCTCGTCGAGAAGAACATGGCGCCGGTGGCCGACCTGGACTCCGCCGAGGAGGCGCTCTCCAAGGCCCGCGCGTCGCTCGATTCCGCGCGCGCTTCGCTCAAGAGCGCCCGTGCATCCGTCGAACAGAGCGAGGCGGACGTCTCCCAGGCCGCCGCCAACCTCGAATACTGCACCATCGTCTCGCCAGTGGACGGCATAGTGATCGACCGCAAAGTCGAGGAGGGCGAGACGGTCGTCTCGTCGATGAACGCCGTGCCGGTGCTGACGATTGCCGAAGACCTGAGCGTAATCTGGGTGGAGGCGACGGTGCCGGAGGCGGACGTCGGCAACATCAAGGTAGGGCAGTCGGTGACGTTCACGGCGGACGCCTACCGCCGGCGCTTCACGGGCAAGGTGATACAGATACGCCGGGCGGCGACCACGACGAACAACGTCGTGACGTTCCCGGTGATAATCGAGGCGGAGAACCCGGAAGAGATGCTTTTCCCCGGCATGACGGCGACGCTTTCCATCGAGACGGCGCGTGCGGAGGACGTGCCATGCGTCTCGGCGGCCGCTTTCCGCTTCCGCCCGAAGCAGGAAGACCTTGCGAAGCTCGGCGAGGTTCCGCGTGGCCGCAAACTCTGGCTGAAGACGGCGGAGGGCGGGCTCGAGCCGGTTCTCGTGTCCGAGGGCGTGAGCGACGATTCGTTTACGCAAATCGTGGCGGACGGCGCGGAGTCGCTCGTCGGGCGCGAGGCGGTGCTAGGCTACGAGACGGCCGCTTCCGTGAAGCAGGATGCCGATGTGAACAACCCGTTCGCGCCGAAGTTCCCGACGCGTGGCAAGAACAAGGGCACCGCCCCGGAGCCGAACGCCAAGCCCGGCGAAGGCGGTGCCGCCGCAGTTCCGGGAAACGCCCAGCCTCAGCCGCAGGCCAAGACGCCGGCAAATCCGCCGGCCAAATAACGGATGTGCCACATGAGCCATCTCATCGAAATCAGGGACATGTACAAGATATACGAGCTCGGCGACGAGCCCGTGCACGCGCTCGACGGCGTTTCGCTCAGTGTGGACTACGGCGAGTTCGTGGCGATAATGGGCTCGTCGGGCTCGGGGAAGTCGACGATGCTCAATATTCTCGGCTGCCTTGACACGCCGACGCGCGGGTCGTATCTGCTCGACGGCGCGGAGGTCGCGACGCGCACCGCCGCCGAACTCGCGCACATCCGCAACCGCAAGCTCGGTTTCGTGTTCCAGAACTTCAACCTCCTGCCGCGCACGAGCGCGTTGGAGAACGTCGAACTCCCCGACCTCTACATGGGGCGGCTGAAGCCCGGCGCGCGGCGCCGTCGAGCACTCGAGCTCCTCAAGCGCGTCGGCCTCGGCGGCAGGCACTCCCACACCCCGGCGCAGCTCTCCGGCGGCCAGCAGCAGCGCGTCGCCATCGCTCGCGCTCTCATGAACAACCCGCCGGTAGTCTTCGCCGACGAACCTACAGGCAACCTCGACACCAAGAGCTCCATCGAGATAATGAACCTCTTCACGGAACTCTCGAACGAGGGAATAACCATCGTCATGGTCACGCACGAGGATGACATCGCCGCATACGCCAAGCGGCACATCGTCATGCGCGACGGGCGCGTGATGCGCGACGACCTGGGCGAAGGTCCGCGCAAGACGACCGAGCAGGTCTCGCAGCTAGTCAAGGAGGCCCTCGCGTGAACTTCGCAATGATTTTCAAGGTGGCCGCGCGCGCAATCGCCCGCAACAAGACGCGCTCCCTTCTCACGTGCCTCGGCATTATCGTCGGCATCGCCGCCGTAATCGCCGTCATGGCAATCGGCCAGGGCGCCCAGACCATGATGGTCCGCGAAATATCCTCCATGGGCAACAACCTCGTCATGGTCTTCCCGGAGCGCCGCAACGCAGGCCCCGTCTCCGGCGGCATGGGACAGGGCCAGACGATGACCGCCGGCGACGCCGAGGCCGTAAAGCGCGAACTCCCGCACCTCGTCCAGGGCGTCTCCCCGCAGGTGCGCACTTCAGTGCAGATGATGTACGCCGCCAAAAACTGGAGCGGCAACGTCCAGGGCGTCTCCACCGACATCCTGCTCATATCCAATTGGACAGTGACCGACGGGCGGTTTTTCACTGAGGACGAGGAGAAGCGCGCCGCTCGCGTCTGCGTCGTCGGCACGACGGTGCGCGCCAATCTGTTCGACGACGAGGACCCGGTGGGCAAGACCATCCGCTTGAAGAACATGACGTTCAAGGTAATCGGCGTGCTGGGCTCCAAGGGCGCCAACAACTGGGGACAAGACCAGGACGACATAATCATGGCCCCGTACACTTCGGTGCAGCGTTACCTCCAGCGCTCGAAGTTCAACAACATAAACATGATGAACATTTCGCTCGTGACGATGGACGACCTCGAGGAGGCGAAGCGGGAAGTGACGGCTCTGCTGCGCCAGCGCCACCATCTGGCGGACTACCAGGACGATGACTTCGAGACGCGCGACACGACGGAAATCATGAACACGATAGGCTCTGTATCGAGCCTGATGACGGTGCTGCTCACGGCGGTGGCGGCCATTTCGCTTCTCGTCGGCGGGATAGGCATCATGAACATCATGCTGGTGTCGGTGACGGAGCGCATCAAGGAAATCGGGCTCAGGATGGCGATTGGAGCGACGCCGGCGAACATCCTGGCGCAATTCCTGCTGGAGGCGGTGGTGCTTTCGACGGTCGGCGGCGCGGTGGGCGTGGCCGTCGGCATAGCGGGCGCGAAAATCATCGGCGCGGCGAAGGGCTGGCCGATACTGATACAGTTCTCATCGGCGGCGGCGGCGTTCGCGTTCTCCGCACTGGTGGGAATGTTCTTCGGCTTCTACCCGGCTTGGCGGGCGTCGAAGCTCAACCCCATAGACTGCCTGAGGTACGAATAATGGTGCGGGACAAGCGGCTGCTGGCGAACGCGGCGGCGCTTGCCGTGCCGTCCGTCTTGCTGTGCGCCTGGATGGCATATTTCCTGGTGCACGACGTGCCGCGCATAGTGGAGAACGAACGCGCACTGGTCCGCCGCGAACATGGCGCGACCGCTGCGGCGCTGCGCTCGTCGGAACTTCCGCCGGACTTCGTCTGGGAATACCGCAAGGGGATTGTCGCCGGAGACGCCGAGCGCTGGAGCGCCAGGTTCCCGTCCAACATGACCTGGAAAGCCTGGAAGCCGCTTGGCAGGCACGTGACCGCGAACATGTGGGGAACGCGTCCGGCCAAGGACGGAACACTTGTCTGGACGCGGGCAGGCGGCAAAATCCTCGGCAAGGAGACGGATGTCGTCGAGACCGACCTCGCCGCCATCTTCTGGTGCGCCGGCCTGGCCGCAATCGCGCTTGTCCTGGCCATGACTTTCATATCCGTCTATACGGTGTGCTCCTACATGAAGGCGAGGGACGATTTCCTGGCCGCCACGGCGCACGACTTGACGACGCCGATTGTGGGCATGCGCAGGCTCATAGGCGTGGACGATGCGGAGGCGCGGCTGCTGAACGAGAGGATGCTGCGCATCGTCGAGAACATAATCTCGTTCCTGCGGCTGGGCGGCAAGCGGAGGTATTCGCGCTCGGCGGTGGACCTGGTTTCGGCATACCGCGAGGCGTACGCGCTCATGGCGCTGGAGTTCCGCGATTTGTTCGGCGGGGAAGACGTCGCGCTGGAGGCCCCGGCGGAACCGGGAGCGGTGACGGCGACGGCGGACGGGCTGGCCGTCGTGCAGATTCTCTGGAATCTGCTCGGCAACGAGCTCAAGTACGCGGCGCCGCATTCGCGCGTGAAGGCGCGCGTTTTCGCGTCCGGCGGCTTCGGATGCGTCGAGATATCCGATTTCGGTCCTGGCATGAAGCGTCGCGACCGTGCCCGCGCCTTCAACCGCTACTGGCGGGCGGCGACAGTCCTCAAAAGCGGGCGAGGCGGCTTCGGCATCGGCCTGTGCGCATCGCACGAGGCCGCCGCCGGCATGGGCGGCAGCCTGGAACTCGCCCCAAACAAGCCGAACGGCTGCGTGTTCACCCTGCGCTTGCCGCTCGCGGAGGCCCATGCCCGATGAACGCCGACGCGCTAAAGGCGGAAAAGAGCGCTCTGCGCAAGCGCATGGCCGCGCTTCGCGCCGCCGTGCCCCCCTCCGCACGCGCCGCCTATTCCCTCGGAATCTGCTCGCGCCTTCTCCAGACCGCCGCCTCGCTCAAGCCGCCGGCTCTTGTCGCAGTCTATCTCGCCATGCCGCAGGAGATTGACCTTTCGCATTTCATCGCCAACCTGCCGCTTGGCGTGGAAGCGGCCGCGCCGAGATGGGACGGCGCCTCGCGCTCCTATTCCCTCGCGCTCCTGGCGCCCCAACCGCCTGTGCGCGGACGCTGGGGAATCCTCGAACCGCACCCGGACGCCAAAGCCGTCTCGCCGGGCGAAGTCGATTTGTGGATTGTGCCGGGCCTCGCTTTCACTCCGGGCGGCCTTCGCCTCGGCTACGGCGGCGGCTATTACGACCGCTTCCTCGCCGAAGCAAAGCCTTCCGCCTCTTCCATTGCGGTCGCTTTCCCGTTCCAAATCCTGGAAAGCATCCCGGCCGGGAAGGGCGATGTCGCCGTCTCCTCAGTACTGTCCCTGCCGCCGCGCTAAAACGAAGTCGCTGAAATTTGGTATAATCCCCGCTGCAATGAAAGTCTACAATTCACTGACGAGGCGCGAAGAGGACTTCGCGCCGATTGACGGCAAGGAAGTCCGCATGTACACGTGCGGCCCGACCGTCTACAATTTCGCCCACATAGGCAATTTCCGGGCGTATGCGTTCGAGGACATTCTTCGGAGGACAATCGAGTTCAACGGCTGGAGCGTGCGGCAGGTGATGAACCTGACGGACGTGGACGACAAGACGATACGCGGGGCGAACGCGGCTGGAGTGGCGCTTGGCGACTACACGCGCACGTACAAAGATGCGTTCTTTGCGGACTTGAAGGTTTTGAACATCGAGCCGGCGGAAGTTTATCCGGCGGCGACGGAGCACATTCCGGAGATGATAGCGCTCGTGGAGTCGCTCGTGGCCAAGGGCGTGGCGTACAAGAGCGAGGACGGGAGCGTGTATTTCAACGTGCGAGCGTTCCCGGGCTACGGGAAGCTGGCGCACATCGACTTCGACAACCAGAGGACCGGTGCGCGGTGCCTGGGCGATGAATACGACAAGGAGAACGTGGGCGATTTCGCGCTCTGGAAGGCGTGGGAGGAGTCCGACGGTCCTGTGGGCTGGGAGTCTCCTTGGGGGCGCGGCCGCCCGGGCTGGCACATCGAATGCTCCGCCATGTCCATGAAATATCTCGGCGAGACGTTCGACCTGCACACGGGCGGCATAGACAACCTCTTCCCGCACCACGAGAACGAAATAGCGCAGGCCGAGGCCGCCACGGGCAAGCAGTTCGTCAAGACCTGGATGCATTGCGCCCATCTGCGGGTGAACGGCGAGAAGATGTCGAAGAGCCTCGGAAACTTCTTCACGCTGCGCGATTTGCTGGAGAAGGGGTGGACTGGGCGCGAAATACGCTACGTGCTCATAAACGCGCACTACCGCGCCGGGCTCAATTTCGCGTTCACGGCGCTGGAGGACGCCCGCCGCTCGCTCGCCCGCATTGACGAATGCACGGCGAAAGCGACGGACGGCGAAGCCCCGGAATGGGCTTTGAAGCATCTGGAAGACTTCAAGGCAGCCGTGAACGACGACCTCAACATCCCGCGCGCGTTCGCGTCGCTCTTCGAGTTCGTCCGCGAGGCGAACGCCAAGGGCGCCGCCGGAACGCTCGGCGTATTCAAGAGCATGGACCGCGTGCTCGGCGTAATTTTCTTCGGCAAGGCCGCCAAGGAAGCTCCGCCGCCGGAAGTCGAGGCCCTCCTCGCGCGCCGCCAGGAAGCGCGCGCCGCCAAAAACTGGGCAGAGTCCGACCGCCTCCGCGACGAAATCGCCGCTCTCGGCTGGCTCGTCAAGGATTCCAGAGACGGCCAGTCCTGCTCGAAGAAGGCGTGAACGCCAGAATACAAGCAACAACTGAATTGAATACGGGAGGAACAATCATGGAAATAAACGTCAAGACAATCCATGAACTGCTGACGGCAGTCAATCAGAACCCCAGAGCCCTCGTCGACTTCTGGGCGACCTGGTGCGGACCGTGCATGATGATGGGCGAGAAAATCGCATCCGAACTCGTCCCGGACATGCCAGACCTCGTAATTGTGAAGGTGAACGTGGACGAAGTCCCGGAAATCGCCGCCGATTTCCAGATTACGTCCATTCCCACGCTTTTCTGCTACGTGGGCGGAAACCGCACGGCGAACTTCTTCGGCGTCACTCCCATCGCCGACATCAAGGCCGCGCTCGCTTTGCGATGAAGCCGTACGCGGAAGTCCTCGCGCTCTACGACGCATACGTCGATACGTACCGCGACGAGGGAGGCGCATTGCCGGACATGATGCGCCTGAAGCGCACCCACACCGCGTTCGTGGTGGACAACGCCACGCGCATCGCCGACGCCGAAGGGTTTTCGCCGGGGTTGCGCGAGGCGGCGCGTGTCGCCGCGCTCCTCCACGACACCGGCCGCTACGAGCAGCTGCGCCTCTACAATACCTTCCGCGACTCCGACTCGGTCGACCACGCTGTCTTCTCCCATGACATAGTCGTGGAGAAGGGCTGGGTGGACGACCGCGCCGTCCTCGACGCCGTGCTCTTCCACAACCGCCGCGACCTCCCGCCTGGCCTGGACGAGAGGACGTTCCTCCTTTCGCACATAGTGCGCGACGCCGACAAGCTCGACATTTTCCGCGTGCTGGAGGCGGAAATAGCGGCGACCGACTGGCGTCGCGACTCGCGCGCCTTCTGGAACCTCGCGACAGACCGCGCGCCGAACCCGGCCGTCGTCGAGGCTATCGCCTCCCGCCGCCCAGTCGACTACCAGAACATCCAGAGCCTCGCCGATTTCGTGCTCATCCAGGTCGGATGGATGGTGAGCGGCCTCCATTTCGCCGAGACGCGCCGCCTCGCCCGCCGCCGCGGCCACCTCGCTTTCCGCCGCGACTTCCTACGCCAGCTCACCGCAGACCCCTCCGTCGACCTCCTCTGCGACCTCGCCGACGCCGCCCTTTAGTCGGCAGGAACGACCCCTCGTTTGCCACAGCGCGGATGTTCGGGCGGGACGTGTAGTCCGCGCTGACTTCGTTGGCGCCGATTCCCGCTGCGGAAAGCATCTTCCCCGCGACGAGAAAATCCTCCTGCGACAATCCGCCTGGCTGCCTGCCGTCAAAACCGGGATGGAAGGGCTTTGCGCCGCAAAAAAGTTAGCCTTGGCTATCGACAGCGCGGGCGCATATATGTTAGACTATGCTAACCTTCAAGCCAAGCCATGTACATGAAAGAAGAAACGAACAGAATCGACGAGTCGCACCGGAAGGAGTTGTTGAAGTTCCTGCTAGTGAAGACTGCCGCCGTGCGGCAGGACATCAAGCCGGCCGAGCTGCTGCGCGTCAGGCACTGCTACTCGAGCGTCAACGCCGAGGGGCTTCGGATATGCCTCTACAGGAGCGACATATACTCGATTCTCGGTCTTGACTACATCGAGCTCAAGGTCGAGGAAAGAAGTTCGCTGGTCCTCTTCTACAATCCGCAAACGCTGGACGCCACGTTGCGTGAGCGTCGCAACAGGCTGTGGCTGGCGCGGCAGGGCTATCCCGTGGACGGGACAATGCACGACATGCTCGCCGAACTGCGCCGCCGCGCCCGTGGAAGCGGCCTTCCGCACGAAGTCGGCTTGTTCATCGGCTATCCGCTCAAGGACGTCGCGGGCTTCATGCTCCGCATCCCGGCGACACCCGTCCATCGAGCCGCCTGGCGCGTATACGGGGACGCCTCGCTCTCCATGAAAGCGATGCGCCTCTACAGAAACGCCGAACTGGACGCCTCGGCGGCGCTCGAGCGCGCCTGCGGCGTCGACGACTTCATCAAGAATATCTCCCTGAAAAGGGCAAGCTAAACGAAAGGAACAAAAATGGACAAAGTACGCG
>CAMZET010000046.1 GCA_947305825.1 uncultured Verrucomicrobiota bacterium | reverse complement strand
GAGGTGCATGTGGAGAGATCCTTGCGGGTTCGAGTCCCGCCCCGAGCACCAATCTCCTCCCAAAGTTGCCATTGCCCCGATTCACCTGCGGTTTGCGCCTACTGCACTGCTTGGATGCACGGCGCATTGCGCTCAAGCCGCCGAAACTCAATCGAGGAAGAAAAGTTCTCTGGCGTTGCTGTCCAGGATACGTTCGCGCTCCGCATCAGCGAGCGGAAGGGCGAGGAAAGCGGCAAGGACGTCTTTGGGGTCCTGCCATGGCGCATCGGTGCCGAAGAGGATGCGCTCCGCGCCGTGTGCGCGGATCATGCGCAGGATTTGCTCTTCCGGCATCCAGAAGAAAGTGTGCGAGAGGTCTAGGAACACGCTCGAGCCGACTAGGGACTTCTCGGCGTCGTCCCACATTCCGAAGCCGCCGAGGTGGGCGGCGACGATTTTGAGGCGCGGGAAGCGGCGCTGGAGCGTCGCGATTTCGGCGGGCGTCGAATGGTATGGCGGCTGGAAGACCCTCTCGCCGCCGGCGTGGAGATATGCGACGAGCCCGGCGTCGGACATGGCGGCCCAAGCGTCGTCCATGCCTGGGTCGTTGAAGCGGAAGAGCTGGTATTCGGGATGGAACTTGATGCCGGTGAAGCCCTGCGAGACGATGCGTTCGATTTCGGCGGCCTTGTCTTCGACGAGAGGATGGAAGGCGGCGAGCGAATAGACACGCGAAGCGGAGGCGCCCGCCGGCGCGTACGACTCGCTCGACTTCGCCTTGGGCGCGTAGGCGCTCCAGAAGTCGTTGGTGTGGCGGACGCTCCCCGGCTTTGTGGCGACGGGGAGGTTTAGCGAAACGGCAATGCCGGCGGCGGCGGCTTTGGCGATGCAGCCGCCGACGGTGCCGTCGAACGCGCTTTCGTTGCCGAAGCGTCTGGCGAGCGCGGGCGTCACCTTCGCCGCGATTTCGTCGGGGTAGAGGTGGACGTGCGCATCGACCATCGCTTCTCTCCTTTACATGTTGCCGATTACGGCCTTGATGCGGCGTACGCCCGCCGAAGACGACTGCTCCTTCTGTATCTTGAAGGAGCCGAGTTCGCTCGTGTTGGCCACGTGCGGCCCGGAGCATATCTCCTTCGACACGTCGCCTATCGTGTAGAGCGAAACCTGGTCGCCGTACTTCGAGCCGAAGAGGGCCATCGCGCCTTCCGCCTTCGCCTCTTCGACCGTCGTCATCTTCTTGGTGACGGGGATGGCATCGGCAATCCAGCCGTTGACGAGCTTCTCGACCTCGGCTTTCTGCTCGGCGGTCATTGGCTCTGGCCAGGTGAAGTCGAAACGCAGACGCTCGGCGGTGATGTTGGAGCCCTTCTGGTTGGCGGAAGGCCCCAGCACCTTGTGGAGCGCGGCGTGGAGAAGGTGCGTCGCCGTGTGCATCCTGGTGACGACCTCGGAATTGTCCTGGAGACCCGCCTTGAACGAACCGGCGCTCGTCGTGCGCGAGAGCTCCTGGTGGCGGCGGTTCGCTTCGTCGAAGCCATCCTTGTCCACGGTCAGGCCGGCCTTATCGGCCATTTCGAGCGTCATCTCGAACGGGAAGCCGAACGTGTCGTAGAGCTTGAAGGCGGTCTTGCCGGAAATCTGCGTCTGGCCGTGGGCCTTGAGCTGCTCGGCGACCTTGTTGAACATGGCCTCGCCTTTGTCGAGGGTCTGGGTGAAGCGGTTTTCCTCGGCCTCGAGGTCGGCCTTGCACTGTGCGAGGTTGGCGGCGAGTTCGGGGTAGACGTGGGCGTACTTTTCGGAGATTACCTCGGCGAGGCGCGGAGTGAAGCCTGGCGCGATGCCGAGTAGGCGGGCGTAGCGCACGGCGCGGCGTATGAGGCGGCGCAGGACGTAGTTGGCGCCGACGTTGCCGGGCTTGACGCCGCCCTTCGGGTCGCAGAGGATGAACGTCGCCGTGCGCATGTGGTCGGCGATGATGCGGCGCGCACGCAGGACTTCCTCCTCGCCCGCCGCAGTGCCGCTCCCAGCCGCGCGCATCTCGTCGATAGCCGCCATGATTGGCGCGAATATCTCCGTGTCGTATACGGTCGCAGCGCCGGAAAGCATGCACACCGTTCTCTCCACGCCCATGCCCGTATCGACGTTGTGGCGGCCGAGCGGCTCATAGCGCCCTTCCGCGTTCTTGTTGTACTGCATGAACACGTCGTTCCAGATTTCGATGTACTTGCCGCAGTGGCAGCCGGGGCGGCACGAGTCGGAGCATTTCGGCTTGCCCGTGTCGATGAACATTTCCGTGTCGGGTCCGCAAGGCCCCGTCGTGCCAGCCGGGCCCCACCAGTTGTCCTCGCGCGGCAGGCGGTATATGCGCTCGTCCGGGATGCCGACGCTGCGCCAAATCGAGGCGGCCTCCTCGTCGGCGGGGATGCCGTCTTCGCCGGCGAACACGGTGACGGAGAGCTGCGACGGGTCGAAGCCGAGGTGCTGCGTCAGGAACTCGAACGACCAGCGGATGGCTTCTTCCTTGAAATAGTCGTTGAGCGACCAGTTGCCGAGCATCTCGAAGAACGTGAGGTGGGCCGAGTCGCCGACGGCGTCGATGTCGCCGGTGCGGACGCATTTCTGGACGTCGGTCAGGCGCGTGCCGGCCGGATGCGGCATCTCGCCCATGAGATAAGGCACAAGCGGGTGCATTCCCGCCGTCGTGAACAGCACCGTCGGGTCGTTCTCCGGTATGACCGAAGCCCCGGATATGATTTTATGCCCCTTCGACTCGAAAAAGCCCAGGTACGCCTTGCGCAGCTCGTCCGCTGTTAGATTCTTCATGGCTGTATTTCTCTTCTTGTTCGTTGGTATGGCCGCATATTATACCATTTATTCGGCGGTTGCGCGTGAAGAGCGCATCAAGCGCAATGCAAGGTCGCAGCGTCTCCCGTGGCGGCCAGTAGGAGCACGGTGCGGACGTCGCGCAGCGGGATGGACGCGAGGTCGGCGACGGCCTGGCGGTACGCGGCCATCTGGGGTTCGTAGGCGGCGGCCATGCGTTCGCGGAACGCCTCGCTGCTTTCGCCGTCGCGGATTGCGTTAGTCTTGAAGTCGTAGACGGTCGCGACGAGGCGGCTGCCGCTTTCGCGGGTGAAGACGACGCGGTCGAGCTGTCCAGACTCCCAGGCGCCGTCGGCGAAGCGCTCGTAGGCGCGTTCGCGCCAGAGTTCGACGAAGCCGCTCGGCTTGACGAGCGCCATTTCGAAGGGTGTGCGGGCATTATCGGGGTCGAGCCATTCGAGCTGCTGCCAGGCGGCATGGGCGGCGGCGCCTTGGGCGAGAGCGCGGGCGCGTCCGGCGGAAGTCTCGAATAGCGAACCGGCCTGTATGCCCGACTTGAACAGCAGCGACGGCGTGCGGCGGCGCACTTCCTCGCGCGGCAGACGTTTCGGCGGCGGCGGCACGGCCGCGCCTTCGCGTTCGCGCTCCACACTGCCGGTGGGCGTCGCTTGCGCCGCGTCCGCGCCGCGCAGGAACCAGGCTGCGTCGCCGTCCGTCTCCAAAGCGCTTTCGCGAATGAAGTCGGAGAAGCGCGTGACGGACGCCTCTTTCTTCGGCGCGGGCTGCGTCACAATCGAAAGCGCGGTTTTGGCGCGCGTCATGGCCACGTAATACAGGCAAAGCGACTCGTAGATGCTCGCGTCCAGTCCTCTGTCATAAGCCTCTGCGGTGGCGCCGAAGCAGTGAGCCGCCTCATCGCCGACGGGCGGCAGCAGCCAGGAGCCGCGCGGCCCGCCCGGCCCCTCCAGGGGCTTGTCGGACGCGCCGTCTATACCGCGCGTCTCGCGCAGCGGCAGTATGACGAAGTCGAAGCCGAGCCCCTTGGAGTGGTGGATTGTCATAATCCTCACGGAGCCTGGCGCGGCGGCTCCGCGGCGGCGCACCGCCTCCAGATACTCTATGAACGACGTGAGACGCGTACCCGGCTCGAGCGAAAGTTCGAAAGCGGACGCGGCGCGGAGCATGTCGGCGAAGCGGCTTTCCGTGAAGTCGTCCCAGGCGTCCGGCCCGAGCCTGGAGCGGGCATCCTGGAAAGTGCGGACAAGGCCGCGCGTGGTCAGCGAGTCCCTGGCCTCCCGCGAGACCTGAACGCGAGGCGGCATGCCGCCCGGATAGAGGGCGCGGGCGAGCGGAGTGCGCAATATGTGGTTGTACGCGAGTTCGTCGCCCGGATGCTCCGCGAGGCGCACGAGGGCGGTGAACGCCCGCAAGACCGGCGTATCGAGCACGGCGCTCTCGCCTTCCCAGACGCACGGGATGCCGGCAAGGCGCAGTTGCATACCCAACTCTTCGCCGAAACTGTTCTGCCGCACCAGCACCGCCGTCTCGATGCCGCGCTCCCAAGGGCGCACCGCGTTGAGTTCCGCCGCCACAGCCGCCGCGAAATCGCCGGCATCCGGCCCTTCCGCCTCCACTACCTTGACGAAGCCGCGACGCTTCCCGTCGTGCGCCACGTGCTCCGGACAGCGCCATTTGCCGAACCGCGCCATGTTCCGCGAGCCGAATACGCGGTTCACCGCGTCCGCTATCTCCATCGTGTAGCGCCACGACTCGTTGAGTTCGCCGACTTCGTATCGCCCGGAGTCGCGTTCGCCGGCGAAAATCGCCACGTCGCCGTTGCGCCAGCCGTAAATCGCCTGCTTGCAGTCGCCGACGATGAACACGCTGCGCTCGCCGTCCGCTGACTGCACCGCCTCGTCGACGAGATTGGATATGGCGTTCCACTGCCCGCGGCTCGTGTCCTGGAATTCGTCGAGCGCCCAATGGCGTATGCGGGCGTCGAGGCGGTATTCGAGGGCGAGGCGCACGGCCGGGTCGAGCCGCGCCACGAGGCGCGGGATGTCGGCGAACGACAGCCGCCCGCGAGAACGCACCCTCGCATCATATTCGCTCTCGAAACGCTCCAGCAGCGTGTCGAGCCCGTGAGCGGCGTCGATTGCGTCGAGAAGCCGCCAAGCGCACATCAAGCGGACGGCCTGCCGCGCCGCCGGCTCGCTTTCGACGGCTTTCGGCACCCTGGCAGGGCGCGTGGCAGGGAACGAAGAGAGCGCGGCGATGAACGTCGCTACGCCGCGCTTGGATTCGAGCGGCGCGAGAGCGCGTGCGCAAGAGCGCACCGCGTCGCGAATGGCCCGCTTGCCGCCGGGATGCGCCGCGAACACCGGGTCTTCCGCGCAGCCGAGCGCTTCGAGCCCGGCCGCGCCCAGCCAGCCGGGACGGTCCAGGCTCAGCGACTGCCAGTCCTTGACGAACGCCTTGTACTTGTCGAGCCAGGAGCGCTCCGCCTTGTTGCCGGAGACGAGCTTGAAAGCGTCGAGGACGATGCGTTTGCGCACGCTGTCGCGGTCGCGGAGGACGGCGATGGCGGCGGCGGCGGCGGCGTTCGTCTCCGCGAACCCCTCCAGCACCTTCATGTCGCCGCCGATGCCAAGTTCCAGCGGGAACATCTGCACGTAGCGCACTAGGAACGAGTCGAGCGTACCAATCTGCGACAGGTGCTGGGTCTCGACGACGCTTCGCAAAAGCGGCAAATCCGCCGGTTCCTGCGCCAAGCGCGTGACAAAACGGGAAAAAATCTCGCCGGCGGCCGCGCGCGAGAACGTGAGAGCCACAATCTCGCGCGGCGCGGCCCCGGCGCGCAATGCCTCCACAAGCCTTTCGACAAGCGCGTGCGTCTTCCCGGTGCCGGCGCTCGCCTCAATCAGCCTGTTCGACAGCATCCTTCAAGCTACTTCGTGGAAACGCGGTCGTTGTACTCCCCGGTCTCAGTGTTGATGCGCACCACGTCGCCTTCGTTGATGAACAGCGGCACCGCGCACACGTACCCGCCCTCGACCGTCGCCGGCTTCGTCACCTTGCCGCTCGCAGTGTTCCCCTTCACGCCAGGCTCCACCTTGATTACCTTGCGCTCCACAAGCTGCGGCAGAGCGATGCCTATCACCTTGTCGTTGAAGAACAGCGCCGAGACCTCCATCTCGTCCATCAGGAAGAACTTCTTGTCGCCCATCACGTCGTAGCTGACGCGGATTTCCTCGAAATTGTCGTCCGTGAAGACGAACGCCTGCCCGTCGTCGTAGGAATACGTCACGCTCTGCTGCGTCAGGTCGGGCTTTTCGAACTTGTCGCCGGAGCGGTAGCTCTTGGACATGCCGCCGCCGGTCATCATGTTGCGCAGTTTGCAGTTGTAGATGGCCTGGCCCTTGCCCGGCTTCGAGAAGTCGAACTCGGTGATTTCCCACGGTTCGCCGTCGATGAGGAGCTTTACGCCCTTGTGCAGTTCGCCCGCACCGATTACTTCGCCCATTTTTGTCTCCTAGTGTTTCCGGCGAGACGGGAAAGAGCCGCTTCGCCTGTTGTTCGTTTCCGTTGCGGCGGGTATTATAGCAAAAATCGCGGCGCCGCGCTTGGCGCAACATGACGCCTGGCCGCCTGTCGACGCTGCCGGCGGGCGGCGCAGCCAAGGCCCTGCGCTCAGGCGCGAACGGCGAATAAATGGTATAATACTCTTTTCACGGGCGGGGATGCCGCCCGCGAAGCGAGAAAGCAGGAGGCAGAGGCAATGTGGAATTATTCTGAGAAGATGATGGACCACTTCCGCAACCCGCGGAACGTGGGGACGATAGAGAAGCCCGACGGCGAGGCGACGGTCGGCTCGCTCGCCTGCGGAGACGCGCTGAAGTTCCAGTTCAAGCTCGGCGCGGACGGGCGCATAGCGGAAGCGAAGTTCCAGACGTTCGGGTGCGCGTCGGCAATCGCGTCGTCCTCGGCGCTCACCGAGATGGTCGTCGGCAAGACGCTCGAGGAAGCGAAAAAAATCACGAACCAGCAGATTGCGGACTATCTTGGCGGTCTTCCGCCGCAGAAGATGCACTGCTCGGTGATGGGGCGCGAGGCGATGGAGGCGGCCATCAAGAACTACGAGACGGGCGAGAACGCGGACCGGAGCCTGGAGGACGAGACGCTATGCACGTGCTACAACGTGTCGGAGAACGAAGTCAGGCGCGTAATCATCGAGAACCAGCTCACGACGGTGGAGGAGGTGACGAATTTCACGAAGGCGGGCGGCGGCTGCGGCCGGTGCATACCGAAAATCCAGGCCATTCTCGACGAGGTGAACAAGCGATGAGGATGAAGAACGGCTTCGACAACGACAAGTACCTGAGCGAGCAGGGCGCGGAAATCCGCCGTCGCGCGGAGAAATACGGCAAGCTCTACCTGGAGTTCGGCGGCAAGCTGACGAACGACAACCACGCGGCGCGATGCCTGCCGGGCTACGACCCGAACGTGAAGCTCAGGTTGTTGCAGTCGCTCGGCGACCAGGCGGAGCTCGTGCTGTGCATCTACGCCGGGGACATCGAGGCGAAGAAGAAGCGCGCCGACTACGGCACCACGTACGAGGAGGAGACGCTCAAGCTCATCAACGTGATGCGCGAGCACGGCATATCGGTGCGCGGAGTGGCGATTACGCGCTTCGACGGCCACCCGACGGCGCGCGCATTCGCCAAGACGCTCGAGGACGGCGGCGTCGCCGTCTTCTACCACTACCCGATAAAGGGCTACCCGAACGACCTGGAGACGATTGTGAGCGAGGACGGCTACGGGCGCAACGACTACATACCGACGGACAAGCCGATTGTCGTCGTGACGGGTCCGGGGCCGGGCTCGGGGAAGTTCGCGACGTGCCTGACGATGCTGTACCACGAGGTGAAGCGCGGCAACCGCGCCGCCTACGCGAAGTTCGAGACTTTCCCGGTGTGGAACCTGCCGCTCATGCACCCGCTGAACGTCGCCTACGAGGCGGCGACGCTCGACCTGCACGACGAGAACCAGATTGACCCCCACCACTACCTCGCGTACGGCGGCGAGATGCGCGTGAACTACAACCGCGACATAGACGCATACCCGATCCTGCGCGAAATCTGGGAGCGGATGATGGGCGAGGAGTGCCCGTACCGCAGCCCGACGGACATGGGGGTGAACAGGATAGCATCCGGCATCGTGAACGACGTGGTGGTGCGGGCGGCGTCGCGCGAGGAGTGCCTGCGGCGCTACGAGCGCGTGATGGCCGACTTCCAGGCCGGCCGCGCCGACATGCAGATGCTCGCCCGCGCTCTCTCCGTCATGGCAAAGGCGGACTGAACGCGCCGCCCGACACAACCACCACACCATCCCAACCCACTCCACCATTAAAAAAGAGGAAAGGCCGGCCGCGATGAACGTCGTATCCCTCGTAGGAAGACCCAACACTGGCAAGAGCGCGCTCTTCAACCGCCTCGCGCGCAAGCGCGTGGCCATCGTGTTCGACCAGCCCGGCGTCACGCGCGACCGCGTCACGCGCGAAATTTCCCTGAAAGACCGCCGCGTCATGCTCGTCGATACCGGCGGCATCGCCTTCGACCGCTCCCTCACCGGCGACCCGCTCGACGGCGAGACGCGCGAACAGGCCGCCCTCGCCGTCGAGGACTCCGCCGTCTGCTGCATCGTCGTGGACGCGCGCGACGGCATCACGCCGCTGGACGCCGAGGTAATCCAGCGCGTCAGGGAGTCTGGCGTGAAGTGCATCATCGCCGCCAACAAGTGCGACACGTCCGCCGACGACTGGCGGGCGGCGGAATTCGAGCGCTTCGGCCTTCCCGTGTTCGCGACGTCGGCGGAACATTCGCGCGGCATCGACGCGCTCGTCGACGCCCTCGTCGAGCGCCTGCCGCCGCCGGGAGATGGCGACGAGGCCGCGCTAGCCCTGCGCGTCGCCATCGTCGGCAGACCCAACTCCGGCAAAAGCTCATACGTAAACCGCCTCCTAAACGCCCCGCGCGTAATCGTCTCCGACATCCCCGGCACCACCCGCGACGCCGTCGAAATCCCCTTCACCATCGGCTCGGGCCCCGACGCCAGACGCTACATGCTCGTCGATACCGCCGGCATGAAGCCGCACACCCAGATGTCCAAGACGAGCGTCGACAACTTCT
>CAMZET010000045.1 GCA_947305825.1 uncultured Verrucomicrobiota bacterium | reverse complement strand
CGGCTGACGGCGTTGGCGATATTCGGGACGCTGCTTTCGGTGGCGCTGGCGGCGTACGCCTCTGCGCAGCCGGCGCGGCGTTCCCGCCGGATGCTGGCGGCGCGCTCGTCCATGGGCGCGCTGCGCCGTCTCGCGTCGTGGCCGTTCGCCTCCGGCGCCGCCCCGGCGTTCGCTTTCGCGCTAGCCGTCGGCCTCTTTTGCACGTTGCAGCTGCCGCTCTTCTGCCGCTGGATTGCCGACCATATTCCGGGCGACCCGACGGCTTCGCTCCCGCTCGACTCTACTCTCTGGCTCTGCCCAGTGGACATCGTTCTCTACGCCTTCGCGATGCTCATGGCCGTGCGCACTCTCTGGATGTTTATCGCCGTGCGCCGCGACGCCCGCCCGCCGCGCTTCTCCCCGGCATTCGTGCCGTTTGCCGCCGCCGCCGTGTTCTTCCTCCTCCAGTCCGTTCCGCCTCTCCTTGAAATCCTCAAGCGCCCCCTGGAAACGACCGACACCTTCCCGTTCCTCATCGAGGGCGTCAGCGATTTCCCGGTCGGTCACCTGTTCCTGTCCGGCGGCGCTTTCGCCGCCGCGACCCTCCTCCTATGCCTCGCATCATTTATAGCGACGAGGAAATAGTCGTGGTCTCGAAGCCGGCGGGGATGTGCGTCCATCCGTCGCCGGGGCACGAGAAGGGAGCTTTGAGCGACTTCCTCGTCCGCCGCTTTCCGGAGATGGCTAGCGTCGGCAGCCCGGAGCGTCCCGGCGTCGTGCACCGCCTCGACGCCGAAACGAGCGGCGTCATGGTGTTCGCACGCACGCGCCGCGCCTACGTCGCGCTGCGCCGCGCCTTCGAGAGCCACCGCGACGTCAAAAAGACGTATCTCGCCGTCCTCCACGGCACCCCCAAGCCGCGAGAGGGAGTCCTCGAGACCACCATCGGCCGCAAGCCCTGGGACCCGAGACGCTTCGCCGTAAACGTGCCGGGCGGCAAGTTCGCCCGCACGCGCTGGCGCGTCCTTGCCAAGAAGGGCGCTCTCGCCCTCGTCGAGTTCGAAATCGATACCGGCCGCACCCACCAGATACGCCTCCACGCCGCCCATCTCGGTTGCCCCGTCGTCGGCGACGCTCTCTACGGAAGAGGCGACCGCGACCGTTCCATCGCCGTTCCTCCGTCCCACCACCTCCTCCACGCCGTCTCCCTCGCCTTCCCGCATCCGGCCTCGCGCCAAACAGCCGCCTTTTCCGCGCCGCCGCCCCCGGAACTCGTCTTCGCCACGACCCGCTGACCCTAGACGGCGCTTGTGCCAGACGGCGGCGAAGCCGCCCTGACTCTGGGCAGCGCCCCCTTGACTTTGGGGGGACAAAGAGGTATAATGTGTAGAGTATAATGACAGTGGAGGAAGAAGATGTCGGAAGACCTGCAGAGTTTGCTTGAGAAAATCAACCGCGAGGGCGTCGAGAAGGCGCGGGCGGAGGCGGATGCCATAGTGGCGGAAGCGAACGCGAAGGCCGAGAAGATTGTCGCGGACGCGAAGGCGGCGGCGGCCAAGGCGACGGCGGAAGCGGAGGCGGCGGCGAAAGCCGGAGCCGAGCGCGCGGCCGAGACGATTCGCCAGGCGGCGCGCGACACCGTGCTTGGCGTCGAGCAGGCGGTGACGCGCCTCCTGACGCGCCTGCTGACGGAGAACGTGAAGCGGGTATTGGGCGACGCTGCCACGGTGACGCGCCTGGCGACGGCGGTGGTAGAGGAGTTCGCGAAGACCGGCGAGGTGGAGGTCGCCGCCGCCGGAGAACTTGCGGCCGCGCTCAAGGCCGCCATCGCTGCGAAGGGCGCCGTCAAGGTGGTGACGGACGACACGCTCGACAAGGGCTTCTCGGTGCGTCTTGACGGCGGCCGCGTCGAACACTCGTTCACCGGCGACGTGGTGGCGGAGGAGCTTTCGCGCCGCTTGAGACCAGAGCTCGCCAGTCTCGTGCAGGGCAAATGATGTCCACTGACTACATTGTGGCGAGCCTTCCGGCGCTTGCGTTCGGCGAAGCGCCGTCCATTTCGGAAGAAGCGTTCGCGGAGCTTGTCGAGGGGCGCTGCGAGAAGGAGCTTGCCCGCTGGGCGGAGTTGGAGACGGAACTGCGCAATGCCATGGCCGCCGCTCGCGGCGGAGCGAAATTCGCACGCGAGGCGAAAGGCTGCTCCATCTACTGGCGCAACCGCGTTTCTGACTGTTTTCAGGAGAAGGACATCCTCAAGCGCGACGAGCTTCTGGACCGTGTGTGGTGGGACGCCGCCGGGGAACTGACGCCGAGCGCCTCGCCGCTCGGCGCGGGGGCTTTGGCGACCTACGCCGTTCGCCTCAAAATCGCCCGCAAGCGCGCAGCCATTTCTCGCGACGGCGGCGCCGCCGCCTTCGACAAATCGCTGCCAGATACCTCCATAAGCCAATTTCAATCCAAGGAAACGATATGACAACGGGAAAGATTGCCGCAGTAAACGGTAACATGATAACCGTCCGCTTCGACGGCGCGGTCGCGCAGAACGAAGTGGGCTATGCGCTTTTGGGCGACAAGCGCCTCATGGCCGAAATCGTCCGCGTGCGCGGCGAAAAGGCCGACATGCAGGTGTTCGACGCGACGACGGATTTGGAAATAGGCAGCAGCGTCGAGTTCTCCGGCGAGCTGCTCGCCGCAGAGCTCGGTCCCGGCATGCTTGCGCAGGTCTACGACGGCTTGCAGAACCCGCTTGCAGACCTCGCGAAGGAAGCGGCGAAAATCTCCAAGGACGCCGAATACTTCCTCCAGCGCGGAATGTATCTGCCGGGGCTCCCGCGCGACAGGAAATGGGACTTCCACCCGACGGCCAAGCCCGGCGCGAGGCTGACGGCCGGCGAGCCGGTAGGCTGGGTGACGGAGGGCATTTTCGACAACAAGTCGATGCCCGGCCACAAAATCATGGTGCCGTTCGCGCTGCGCGGCGTCTGGACGCTGAAGGACATCGCGCCGGCGGGCGACTATACCGTGACGGACGACATCGCGACGCTCGTCGACGCCGACGGGCGCGAAAAGAAAATCCAGATGATGCAGCGCTGGCCCGTCAAAGTCCCCATCAAATGTTTCGTCGAGAGGCTCGAACCGACCGAGACGCTGGAAACGACGGTGCGCACCATCGACACGTTCTTCCCGGTGGCCGTCGGCGGCACGTACTGCATTCCCGGTCCGTTCGGCGCGGGCAAGACGGTTCTGCAGCAGACCACGGCGCGCTACGCGAAGGTGGACATCGTTATTTCGGCGGCGTGCGGCGAGCGCGCCGGCGAGGTGGTCGAGACGCTGAAGGAATTCCCTGAAATCACCGACCCGAAGACCGGGCAGTCGCTCATGAAGCGCACCATCATCATCTGCAACACGTCGTCGATGCCGGTCGCTTCGCGCGAGGCGTCGGTCTACACGGCGGTGACGCTCGCGGAATACTTCCGTCAGATGGGGCTCAACGTGCTGGTGCTGGCGGATTCGACGTCGCGCTGGGCGCAGGCGATGCGCGAGCTTTCCGGGCGACTGGAGGAGATTCCCGGCGAGGAGGCGTTTCCGGCGTATCTGGAGAGCCGCATAGCGGCGTTCTACGAGCGCGCCGGGCGCGTGCGGCTGAAAGACGGCGCGACGGGTTCGGTTACGATAGGCGGGACGGTGTCGCCGGCGGGCGGCAACTTCGACGAGCCCGTGACGCAGGCGACGCTCAAGGTCGTCGGCGGCTTCCACGGCCTGAGCCGCGCCCGTTCCGACGCCAGGCGCTATCCGGCCATCGACCCGCTCGATTCCTGGAGCCACTACAACTCCGTCATCGAGCAGTCGAAGGTGGAACGCGCCCGCGCCATCCTCCGCAAGGGCAACGAAGTCGGCCAGATGATGAAGGTCGTCGGCGAGGAGGGCACAAGCCTCTCCGACTTCACCACCTACCTCAAGGCCGAATTCCTCGATGCCGTATATCTCCAGCAGAACGCATTCTCGGATTCTGACGCGACGACGCCGGTCGAGCGCCAGAAAATCATGTTCGACATCGTGGAGAAGGCTCTCCTGAGCGAATACAAGTTCGCGGAGAAGGACGAGACGCGCCGTTTCTTCATGGATTTGCAGCAGACGTTCATCGACTGGAACGACAAGCCGCGCGAATCTGCGGAGTTCGAGACCGGGCGGCGCGACCTCGTGGCTAAAATCGAAGCAGCGGCGAAAAGGGGCTAGCCTGCCGATGATTTTCAGGCTCTGCCGGTTCGAGCACTGGATAAAGAACATCCTCGTATTGTTGCCGCCGTTTTTCCTCGGCGTCATATTCGAGCGTGAAATCTTCGTCCGTCTCGTGCCGGCTTTCCTGTCGTTCTCGCTGGCGGCGAGCGCGATATACGTCGTAAATGATTTGGCGGACCGCGAGCGCGACAGGCGCCACCCGGCCAAGCGCAACCGTCCGCTGGCGAGCGGTGCGGTGACGCCGCGTGCGGCGGCCGCGCTCGCCGCCGCCCTCGCTCTCGCCTCCTTCGCCGCCACGCCGTTCGCCCATTCCCCGATATGGGCCGCTTTCATCCTCGCCTCCTACATCGCCGCCAACGCCGCCTATTCCCTGCGCTTCAAGGAGACGCCTCTCGTAGACATATTCATCCTAGCCTCGGGGTTCGTCTTCCGCATATTCTACGGCGGCTTCTTTTTCGGGACGCCGATTTCGTCCTGGATGTTCCTCTGCGTCTTTTCGGGTGCGCTCTATTTCGCGTGCGGCAAGCGGCGCGCGGAACTCGCCCGCCTCGGCCCCGCCACCGAATCGCGCTCCGTCCTCCGCGCCTACACTTCGCGCTTCCTCGACGCGCACTACTACATGTTCTGCGCTCTCGCTATCCTCTTCTACTGCCTCTGGACCATCACGCGCACCGACCAGAACGCGGTCGGCAAACTCGCCCTCGCCATTCCCGTAATGTTCTTCATCGTCGCCAGATACAACCTCATAGTGGAAAAGGGCGCCGAAGACGGCGACCCGGTGCCCGTCCTCCTGCACGACAAGTGGCTGCTAGTCTCCCTCGCGCTCTTCGTCGCGCTCAACTTCACCGTAATCTATCTCGGCGGCTACCTGCCGAGGGTCGCCTACTAGCCGGACGCGGCGCGAAAGGATTTGCCAAAGTGCGCAACATGAAGGAACTTCTCCAACGCTGGTCAAGGCCGGCATTTCTCGCGGCAGCCCTCCTCTCGATGCTCTGGGGCTTTCAGGCCATGCTCCTCCAGCACGCGCCGGGCGTGTTCATGGCCATCGAGGAGGACATGTCGTACGCCTGGTTCGTGCCGCTCTTCTCGCTGTACGTGGTCTGGGTCGAGCGGCGGAAGCTGCTCGCCTCGCTCGGGGCTCCGTCTTGGGGCGGCTTCGCTCTCATGCTCGCCATGCTGCCCATCGGCTTCCTTGGCGCGCGCGGCATCCAGGTGCGCTTCGAAATCGTCGCGTTCGCGGGGCTTCTCGTCGCGCTGCCTTGGGCTTTCTACGGCCGGCGCACCGCCGCAAGAGTCCTTTTCCCCGCCGCGTTCCTGCTCTTCTGCATTCCGCTCAACAGCTACCTCGACATCGTGACCGTCCATCTGCGGATATTCGCCTCTTCCACCGCGTACGCCCTCCTCAAAGGCTTCGGTGCGGACGTGGTTCGCCATGGCACGATGGTCGGCGCGGCGGACGGTTCGTTCTTCATCGACATAGCCGAGCCGTGCAGCGGGCTGCGGTCTATTTTCGCGCTGACCGCCCTGACCGCGGGGTACGCATATTTCAACCAGCGGACGTGGCTCAAGAGGGCGGTTCTCTTCGCATCTTCCGTGCCGCTGGCCATCGCCGGCAACGTAGCTCGCATCCTGACGATTTGCCTGGTTGCCAACTTCGCGGACAAGGATTTCGCGATGGGTTTCTACCACGACTATTCGGGCTATGTCGTGTTCGTCGTCGCGATTCTGCTGATGATAGCGTTCGGCGAGCTTCTGCAGCGGCTGCCGCCGTGCGGAGGGTGCGCAAAGCCGGTCTCCGTGCCGGACGCGGGGCCGGCGTCTGCGCCAGCTGCGGCTGCGGCGTCGGCGTCAGACCGCATCATTCCGCCGCTCGCACTCGCCGTCATGTGCGCCGCGATGGCGTTCCAGGCCGCGACGCCGGAAACCACCGTGACCGAGCCGCCGCGCATAGAACTCGCCGAAATCGCCGGCTTCGAATACCAGGACGTCGAGCCGAGCGAAGGGGAGCTGACCATCCTGCCGAAAGACACGCGGTTCCTGAAGCGGGTGTACTTCGCGCCGAACGGCGAATGGTTCCAGGTCACCGCCGTCATAGGCGGCACGAGCAAAAGCTCCATTCACCGTCCGGAACTCTGTCTGCCGTCGCAGGGCTATCTCATGCGCAACCCGCACAACATTTCCGCCGGCGGCGTCGATTGGCGCTTCATCCGCATCGACATGAACACCGGCGGCAGCATCGGTTTCGCGTACACGTTCTTCAACCAGGCCGGCATGCGCACCTGCTCGCACATGAAACGCATCTTGCGCGACGTGTGGGACCGCTCCGTCTTCAACCGCATAGACCGCTGGGTAATGGTAACGATAAATGCGTCGCGCCCGGATGAACAGTCCTTGCGGCGCTTCATCGAGAAACTGGAGCTTTTCAAATGACACGCATTCTCCTGAAAGCCCTGCCGTATGCGGCATCGTTCGCCGGCGCATTCGTTCTAACGTTCGTGCTCACGCCGCTCGTGCGCGCCATGAACACGCGTCTGGGCATGGTGGACCGCCCCGGAGCGCGACGCATCAACAAAGTCCCCATTGCCCGCGGCGGCGGCATCGCCCTCGTCGCCGGAGTGATAATATCGTACTCCCTCTTCCTGCTCGCCACCGGGCGCAGCCCGATGAGCCACGCATACATGGACGCGCCGCAGTTCTGGCGCATGATTGCCTTGTCTCTCGCCACCGCTCTCCTGGGCTATGCCGACGACAAATTCTCGCTTCCGCCGCGCGTGAAGCTCGCCGGGCAATTCGTCGTCGCCGCTCTCGTCTGGTTCTGGGCGGGCCTGGGCTTCCACCGCCTCTGGCCGGGAATCAATCCCGTGCTCGACTGCGCACTTACGATTTTCTGGGTCACCGGCGCCATAAACGCATTCAACCTGATTGACGGCCTCGACGGCCTGGCGTCCGGCCTTGCGCTGATTGCCACTCTGGGCATGGCCGGCTCGCTCTTCCTCGTAAACTGCGCCGGCGCCACGCCGTTCTATTTCGCGTTCATGGGAGGCCTGGCCGCATTCCTCCGCTACAACTACAACCCGGCGAGCATATTCCTCGGCGACTCCGGCTCCATGTTCATCGGCTTCATCCTATCCGTGCTGCCGCTCGCGACGCAGACCGCCAATTCGTTCCTCGTGTCCATCGGCATGCCGCTTCTGGCGATGGGCGTGCCGATATTCGACACGGCGCTTGCGATAATCCGCCGCTCGCTGCGCCGCTTACTGCGCCGCCGCGAAAACTCCGGCGCCCCGGAAGGCGACGTGATGACCGCCGACGCGGACCACCTGCACCACCGCATCCTCCGCGCCGCGAAACTCAACCAGCGCCGGGCGGCCTGGATTCTCTATCTGACCGCCTCTTTCTTCGTGGCAGTTGGCCTTTGCGGGATGGTTTTCCAGTCCAAGGCCGCCGGGCTTTGGCTCTTCGCCGTCGCCGTCGCCTCGGTTGTCATCTTCAAGGACGTGGCGCGTGTCGAGCTCTTCGACGCCGGACGCCTGCTCAATTTCGTCGCGCGGGCCCGCGACCGCGCCAGCCGCCGCCGTCTCGCCCGCCTCGCCGTCCCGCTCTACCTCACGCTCGACCTCGCTTCGCTCACCGCCGTATTCTTCCTTTGCCAATGGGCTCTCAGGCTCGGCTTCGACCGCACCACTCTCCGCGTCGTGCTCCCCATTCGCGTAATCAGCGTCTTCCTGTGCCTTTGCGCCTTGAAGACGTACAGCACCGTCTGGGCACGCGCCATGTCCTCCAATTACGCTCGCGTCCTCCTCGCCTGCCTCTTCGGCTCCGCCTTGGGCTCCATCGCCATATATTACGCGCCAGGCTTGCGCATCCACGAGCTCAAGGCTTCCACGCTCCTCTTCGCGACCGCGAGTTCCGTCGCCATCGTCATGATACGCCTCTCGCGCGGCCTCGTGCGCGACCTGTTCTACGCGCTCGACTGCAACCGCCTCCACGCGCGCAAGGACGTCTCGCGCATCCTCGTCTACGGCTGCGGCCTGAGATACCGCGCCTTCCGGCGCGAACTCGTGCGCACCGCTTCCGCCAACACGCGCATCATCGTCGGACTCATCGACGACGACATTCTCCTGCGCGGGCAATTCATCGGTGGCGTGAAAATCCTCGGCACTCTCGCGCAGACGCCGGAAATCATCCTCGAATACAACGTCGACGCCGTCGTAATAGCGTGCGAGGTGAAGCCGGAATGGATGCGCGTGGTTCTCGACACCCTGCGCCCGACCGGCGTCAAACTGACACACTTCACTTTCAGCGAGAAGGAAATGCCTTCGTCCGAAACCCATTGACGGCGCGGCGAAAGAGTCGCCGGGCCGGAGCAGAAAGGGGCCGACAGGAAAGCCGAAGAAACGAGCGGATTGGCCCCTTGGGGATTCCCCATTTTTTGCGACAAAATACGCGACCCCCTTGAAAATCAAGGATAAAACAACAAATTCCGCGCTCTCGCAAGTGGAAACAACTCTCTAAACGCTGCGGTTGCGGCGGATGCTTTTCCCGGGCGGTCGCTCCGAAGACGGGCCAATCGCGACGAATCGAGGCCCGGCAAGGCAATGAAGCCGCTCTGTCCGTCGCTGTCGCAGCATGGGCGGTTGCATTCGTGCCAGGGTTTTGCCGCGCAGTGCCACCAGGCAATGCGTCTAGTGCCACCAGGCAATGCGTCTAGTGCCACCAAGCGATGCGTCTAGTGCCACCAGGCAATGCGTCTAGTGCCACCAGGCAATGCGTCTAGT
>CAMZET010000044.1 GCA_947305825.1 uncultured Verrucomicrobiota bacterium | reverse complement strand
GGCGACTGGCGCGACGCTCGCCACGCCGCCGCCGCTATCGAACTCCTCCATACCTACACGCTCGTCCACGACGACTTGCCGGAAATGGACAACGACGAGTTGCGGCGCGGCAAGCCTACCGTCTGGAAGAAATTCGGCCACGCCAACGCGGTTCTCGCCGGAGACGCGCTCCAGGCGCTCGCGTTCGCCGCCGCCGCGAAGGCGCCGCGCAACGCCTCCGCCGTGCTCGCCGCGCTCTCCAAGGCCGCCTACGGCGTCGTCGCCGGCCAGGTGGAGGACTTGCAGCGCGAAACGGCACTCCCGGGCGAAGCCGACATCGGCTTCATCTACGACCACAAGACGGCAGACCTGTTCGTCGCGGCGGCCGTCATGGGCGGCCTCGCCGCCGGCGCCGGCGAGACCGCCGTCGCCGCCCTCGCCTCCTACGGCAAAAACCTCGGCCTCGCGTTCCAATACGAAGACGACCTGCTGGACGGCGACTCGCCGTATTCGCGCGAAGAGACGGAGCGTCTCGTGCGCAGCCACACGAAAGCGGCGGCAGACGCGCTCGCCGGCCTCGACGGCGACCCTTCGTTCCTCGCAAATCTCGTCAATTCGCTCGTCGGCAGAAAGGTTTGACACGACAATGGCAGACAAGGAAATATTCGCGCTCGACCGCGAACGCTGCGTGAAATGCGGCGCGTGCGTACGCGACTGCGCTTTCAAGGCGCTAGCGACGGGCGAGGACGGCTATCCGGAAATGGCCGTGCCGGCGCGCTGCATGAAGTGCCAGCACTGCCTCGCCATCTGCCCGAAAGCGGCGGTCGCGTTCGACGGCAAACGGCCGGAGGACTCGCAGCCGCTCGACGCCCTCGCGCTCCCGAAGGCGGCTGAAGTCGAGAATTGGCTCAGGACGCGCCGCTCGTGCCGCAGCTTCAGGGACGCCGACGCAGACCGAGCCGCGCTCGAACGCATCTTCAAGGCGCTCGGCAATTCGCCGACGGGCTGCAACGCGCGCGCACTTTCTTTCACGTGCTTCCCGGACCGCAAGGCAATGGCCGCTTTCCGCGAAAGCTTCGTGCACGCCATCGAACAGCACCGCGACGGCAACCATATGCTGCCGCGCTGGCTCGCCGTCCCCGCGATACGCATGCGCAAAGGCGTCGAGGACATGTTCTTCCGCGGAGCCGCTGGCATGGTGATAATTTCGTCGGACGAGACGGCGCCGGGCGTCACCACCCCTATCCAGGACGTGACGATTGCGGGAGCCTATTTCGATTTGCTCGCGCAGGCAGAGGGTCTGGCGACTTGCTGGTGCGGCTTCCTGAAGCACGTGCAGGACGCCGTGCCGGAAATCCTCGAGAAGACCGCCGGCATCCGCCGCACGACCCCCTTCTACGCCGTTTTGTTCGGGCTTCCGGCCGTGAAATACCGCCGCACCGTTCAGCGCGACGACTACGCGAACGTAATCTGGAAACAATCTGGGAATTGAATGCCGCCGCGCGCGGCAGGAAGAAGGTTCGAATGACTAGGATACTGAAAAAGACGCGACTTTCGGAAAACGTGTTCCGCATGACGCTCGACGCGCCTCTCATCGCCGCCGAGCGCAAGGCGGGGCAATTCGTCATAGTCCGCTGCGACGCGGAATGGGGCGAGAGAATCCCGCTTACCATAGCCGACGCCGACGAGAAAGCCGGCACAATCGACATCATCTTCCAGACCGTAGGAGTTTCGACGAAGGCGCTCTCGCTGCTGAAAGAGGGCGACTTCATCGCGGATTTGGTGGGGCCGCTGGGGAAACCGACCGACATTTCGCGCTACGGCACGCGCTCGCGTCCCGGCTGGGTGGTGGTCGTCGGCGGCGGAATCGGCGTCGCGCCGGCGCACCCGATAGCACAGGCGTTCAAGGCCGCCGGCAACCGCGTCACGGCCATCATGGGCGCGCGCACCAAAGAGCTGATTATCATGGAAGACGAAATGCGCCGCGCCTGCGACGATGTCGTCATCGTCACCGACGACGGCAGCTACGGGCGCAAGGGGCTCGTCACCGAGCCGCTCAAGGAATTCTGCGAACGCGAGGAGAAGCCCGATGAAGTCGTCATAGTCGGCCCGCCCGTGATGATGAAATTCGCCGCGCTCGCGACGAAACCATACGGCGTGAAGACAATCGCCTCGCTCAACTCGATAATGATAGACGGCACGGGGATGTGCGGCGGCTGCCGCGTCACCGTCGGCGGCAAGACGAAATTCGTCTGCGTCGACGGCCCGGAGTTCGACGCGCACGAAGTGGACTTCGACAATTTCATCAAGCGACTCGGCACGTTCAAGGCCGAAGAGACCGCCCACAAGTGCCGCAGCGGGCTTTTCTCGTAATTTCAGGAGGATTTCAGCATGACACCGAAGGAACGACTGGCGATACCGCCGCAGGAAATGCCCGAGCAGAATCCGCTTCTGCGGGCGCACAACATGGAGGAAGTCGCCCTCGGCTACACCGCCGAGATGGCCAAGCGCGAAGCGTCGCGCTGCCTGAACTGCACCGCCAAGCCGTGCGTCAACGGCTGCCCCGTGAAAATCGACATCCCGGCATTCCTCTCGGCGGCGGCGGAAGGCAACTTCAAGAAGGCCCTCCAAATCATCCGCAAGGATTCTCTGCTGCCGGCCGTCTGCGGCCGCGTCTGCCCGCAGGAGCGGCAGTGCCAGAAATTCTGCACAGTCGGCAAGATGGTGCGCGACGTCTCGCGCGCCGTCGCTATCGGGCGCGTCGAAAGATATTGCGCGGACAACGTGGAACCGGAGAAAACTGTATGCGCGCCGCCGACTGGCAAGCGCGTGGCGGTAATCGGTTCGGGCCCGGCGTCAATCACGTGCGCGGCGGACTGCGCCCGCGCCGGCCATGACGTCACCATGTTCGAGGCGTTCCACAAGCCGGGCGGCGTACTCGTCTACGGCATTCCCGAATTCCGCCTCCCGAAGCGCATTGTCGCCAAGGAAATAGATACGCTGCGCTCCATGGGCGTGAAGATAGAGACCGATTTCGTGGTCGGCAAGACCCGCCGCCTGAGCGACATGAAGGAAGATTTCGACGCGATATTCATCGGCACTGGCGCGGGGCTGCCGAAGTTCATGGATATCGAAGGCGAAAATCTCATCGGCGTCTTTTCCGCCAACGAATACCTGACGCGCGCTAACTTGATGAAGGCGTACATCGAAGACCACGCGGCGACGCCGTTCTGGCACGGCCGCAAAGTCGCCGTCCTCGGCGGCGGCAACGTGGCGATGGACGCCGCGCGCATGGCGCTCCGGCTCGGCGCGGAGGAAGTGCACCTAATCTACCGCCGCAGCGAGAGGGAGATGCCGGCGCGCTCGGAGGAGGTCCACCACGCCAAGGAAGAAGGCGTCAAATTCCACACGCTGGTGAACGCCAAGCGCATTCTCGGCGACGAAGACGAGCGGGTGCGTTCGATAGAGTGCCTGCGCTACGAGTTGGGAGCGCCGGACGCGAGCGGACGCCGCAGCCCTGTCGCGATACCAGGCAGCGAATTCGAGTTCCCCGTCGATACCGTCATCGTCGCGGTAGGCTCCGGCGCGAACCCGCTAATCGCGGCCACCACGCCGGAAATACTGACCGACACGAAGGGCCATGTAATAGTGAACGAAGTCTCGCGCATGACGACGATGCCGGGCGTCTTCGCCGGCGGCGACATCGTCCTCGGCGCGGCGACGGTCATTCTGGCCATGGGCGAAGGCCGCGCCGCCGCCAGGGGCATAAACAAATGGCTCGCGAAGAAGTGACAGCGCTTGCCGGCTTTGCGTCCGTCCGTCCGGCGACGCTGGCGGACGCCGAGAAGATTTTCGCGCTAGTGCACCTGAACCGCGACCAGCTCGTGCCGCGATCGCTCGGGAACATAGTCGAAAACATCGACAGGTTTTTCATCGCGGAGACGGGCGGCGAGATGGCAGGCTGCGCGACTTACCAGGTTCATCCTGAACTCGGCAATGCCGGCGCGGCGACGGTAGAGGTGCAGTCGCTAGCCGTGAAAAGCATTTTCCGCCGGCGCGGCATAGGCCGCGCCCTGGTCGAGGCCGTGGCGGCGCGAGTCGCCCCGCTGCGCCCGCGCGAAATCGTCGCGCTAACGTTCGCTCCGGGATTCTTCGGCGCATTGGGCTTCACCGAAGTGCCGAAGACGAAAGTCATGCACAAACTCTACACCGGCTGCATAAACTGCACGAAGCACACAGACCCGTTTACCTGCCCGGAAATCGCGATGATGCGCCCGATAGCATGAACAAGCACCAGGAGACTATCGCGCTCGTCGCGCCGTACGCCGTCTGGATGGCGTCGATGATGTTGCTGCCGGCGACAGGCTGGGCGTACGCGGTGCGCAGCGCGGCGACGCTCGCGTGCCTGGCGCTCGGCTGGGTTCTCTGGCGGCGCGCGGGAGGGAAAATCGTCATGCCCGGCGCGATGGACATTCTTGTCGGCGCGGCAGCCGGGCTCGCGGTCTGGGCGATATGGGTTTTGCCGGAAGATTTCAGCTGGTACCAGAGGCTGTTCGTGGCCGGCTGCGACGGCACGGCTAAGGCAACCGCCTCGCCCTCGCCCTACGAGCCCGCCGTGTGCGGCTGGCCGCTCACGCTCGCTCGCCTCGCCGGCTCGGCTTTCGTCATCTCCGCCGCAGAAGAACTCTTCTTCCGCAAATGGCTCTACGAATGGCTCGGCGGACGCGAAAGCCGTTCTGCGTTCTTCTGGATGCTCGCGCTTTTTGCCGTCGAGCACAACCGCTGGCTCGTCGCAATCGTCGCCGGCGCCGTCTATGGCATCCTCGCCATCCGCCGCAGCCTCGGCACCGCGATAATCGCACACGCCGTCACGAATCTAGTCCTCGGCATCCAGGTGATTGCCACCGGCAACTGGGATTTTTGGTAGACTGCGCCATGACTCCGCACGACAACGATTTGCTCCGCTCGCGTCCCGTGGGCTTTTTCGATTCCGGGCGCGGCGGCGAAACAATCCGCAGCGCGTTTCTCCGGCTGTGCCCGGACGAGGATACGCGCTATATCGCCGACTCGGCGAACTGCCCGTACGGCAACAAGCCGGCGGAAGAAATACGGCGGCTTTCTACGGCGGCGGCGCGGCGCCTCATCGAAGAGGACGGCTGCAAGATGGTTGTCGTCGCCTGCAACACGGCTACCGCCGCCGCAATAGACCATCTGCGGGCGACGTGGCCGGAAATCCCGTTCGTCGGACTCGAGCCGGCGGTGAAGCCGGCCGCGCTCCATTCGCGCACCGGCGTCGTCGGCGTGCTGGCGACGCAAGGCACTTTCAACGGCAGGCTCTACAACGAGACGAAAGCGCGCTTCGCCAAGGACGTCACCGTCATCGCCACGGTCGCCGACGAACTGGTGACGCTCGTCGAAGAAGGCAAGGAAGCGAGCGCGGAGGCGGAAGAGGCCGTGCGGCGTCGGCTCGAGCCGCTGCTCGCCGCCGGCGCCGACCAAATCGTCCTCGGCTGCACACACTTCCCGCATCTGCGCCCGCTCATGGAATACATCGCCGCCGGACGCGCGGAAATCGTGGACTCATGCAACGCCGTCGCCCTCCAGGCACTCAGGGTCTTGAAGAAACGCAAGTTGAACGCGCGGCGCACGGTGCTCGTGACGGGCGGCACGGTGCGGCTCGGTCTCGCCATAGCGAACGCTTGCCGTGCGCAAGGCTGGCTGGTCGCGACGTCTTCGCACCGCGCAGACGCCGGGGCCGACATCGTAGCCGACCTCACGGCGGAAGGCGGGGCAGAACGCCTGTTCGAAGAAGCGCGAAGGTTTTTCGGCGGGTGCGCGCCCGGCGTGGTCGTAAGCAATGCGGCGCTCTATACGGGCGCTCCCGCCGACGAAACCTGGCGCGTCAATTACGAAGCGTCGCCGGCGTTCGCCTCGATGATGCGTGGAAGAGGGCGCGTCATCGCAATCCTCGACCGCCATCTCGGGCGCCACGCCGGCACGCCCTACGCCGAATCGAAAGCCGCGCTCGCCGCGTGGACGCGCGCTCATCCCGAAATCGCGGCTGGCGTGACGGCGGGCGACATCCTCGACCTCGCTCCTGTGAACCGCCGCGAGAAAGCCGTCCTTGCGCACGGCGAAAAACGCGAAACCGCCGCCCAGGTCGCCGCGAGAGTAGTCAAGGCCATCGAACCAGTGTAGATTCTGCGGCGTTGCCGCGTCAGGCAATCGCCTGGGCTATGCGTTCGGCCAAGTCCGGCAGATACGGGTCGCGCGCTCCGCAAGTCGCAATCGCGCCGAAACGCGAAGCACGGCTGCGAAGCCACTCCACCGCCGCGTCGTGATTCGCCACGAGTTCGCACGCGCCGGGCTTGAGCAGCGCCGCAAGCGCATCTGAATTGATTGAGCGGTCAGTCGTGCCGCCGGCATCGTAGACGGGCAGCAGCAGCAACACGTCTCCGTCGCGCATCGTCTCGTTGAACATTTCCGCCAAAGCCTGCAGCATCTTGCGAAGCGGCGCATAGCCATGCGGACGCCACACCGCGCATACCGGCTTGCCTGCCGAAGTCTCGGCAAGCGTCTTCCACATGGCGCGGAGTTTTTCGGGGTTGTGGGCGTAGTCGTCGTAGACGCGCGAGCCGTGGAGTTCCAGCCGGCGGGAGACGCCGCGGAAGGAGGCGAGAGCGGCGGCAGCGCGGGCGGGGTCTGCGCCGAGCGCGACGGCCATTTCGACGGCCAGCGCCGCATTCTCGCGGTTGTGGCGTCCGGGCATGCGCAACGCTCCGGGAAATTCGCCGCAACCATGAAGCCTGGCGTCAATCACGGGCCCCGGCACGTCTTTCACGAATGCGTCGAACACGCAATCCATTTCTTCCTTTGAATAGTGGTCTGCGGAAGCGTTCGTGACAATCGCGGCGAACGGTTTGAACGCCACTAGGCTCTTGTCGCTCTCGTCCACTTCGGCGACGGCGTATTCGCCGGCGCCGAAACGCACCGCGCCGTCCCATCCGGGGACGTTCGCGCCATTGACGCAAAGCGGGTCGAAGCCGCATTCGGCGAGCACGTGCCCGAGCATCGCGGTGACGGTCGACTTGCCGCAAGTTCCGGCGACGGCGACAAGACGCTTTTGCGAGAGGGCCGCCGAAAGCGCAGCGGCGCGGTGCGTCACCTTGACGCCGAGCTCTCGCGCCCGGAGAAGGTCGCGGTTCGTCTCTTCAATCGCAGTCGAGACGATTACTTCGTCTGGAACGGCGCCGCCGCCGAGGCTGCCGTCGTCGGGCAGACAGCGAATGCCAAGCCCCTCGAGAAAGCGGATGTTCGCCGTAGCGAGATTGCGGTCGGAGCCGCTGACTTCGTGGCCCTGCTTCGCGAGTACGGTAGCGAGCGCACTCATGCCCACGCCGCCGACGCCTATCAGATGGATTTTCATAGCGGTGATAAAAAGAGGCGGAGCGCCGGTTCTCCGGAGCGCTCCGCCGTTTTGCTGAATTGCGCTAACGCCTTTATGCGCCAAGCTGCATGCGGCAGAAACGCTTGATTTCAATCGACTTGCAGCCGCAGGCCTTCGCGACGTTGGCGAGATACTTCTCGACAGTGAGTTCGCTGTCCGCCACATATTCCTGCTTCGTCAAGCAAATCTGCGTGCAGAACTTGGCGGCCATGCCGCGCTTGATGCCGACGAGCGCCTGTTCGGGAGGAAGCTTGCCCTTCTGCTCCTTGAGCGCGTTGAGCTTGATTTCAAGCTCGGCGTCGATTTCGGCCTGCGGGACGTCCTCGGGGTTGACGTAGCGCGGGGCGTTGGCGGCGACCTGAAGGCAGACCATGTGGGCGGCCTCGGCGATTTCCGGCTTGGCGGCGCACTCTTCGCACGGAACGGCGAGCTCGACGAGAACGCCAATCTTGCCGCCCATGTGGATATAGCCGGAAAGGACGCCCGTCCCCTCGAGCACATAGCGCTCGGCGCGGCGGATTTTCACGTTTTCGCCCGTCTTGGTCAAGAGCATCTTGTAATCGTCGCCGAGAGCCTGCTCGATGTCCTTGCCCTCGAGCGCGACCTTCGCGGCGTCGTCGACGAACTTGATGAACGCTTCGGTCTTGGCGACGAAGTCGGTTTCGCAGTTGACTTCAGCCAGAGCCATCGATTTCTTGTCGGCGGCCTCGGCGAGGGCGACGATACCCTGCTTGGACTCCTTGTCGACGCGCTTGGCGGCGACGGCCAGACCCTTCTCGCGAAGGTACTTGACGGCCTCTTCCATGTTGCCGTTGGTGGCGGTGAGGGCTTCCTTGCAGGCGCCCATGCCGGCTGCGGTCGCTTCGCGCAGCTCCTTTATCTGTGCTATCGAAATTGCCATTGTGTTATCCTCTGAAAAATATCGGTTGCGTAAACCCTATTATTCGGCAGCTTCCGTGGCGGGAGCCGGGGCGGCTTCGGGCGCCGGAGCGGGGGCGGCTTCGGGAGCCGGGGCTTCCTCGGCCTTGACGGCGGCCTCGGCGGCCTGGACAGCGGCCTGGCGCTTGGCGGCGAGGTCTGCCTTCGCCTTGATTTCAGCGGCTTCCTTGGCGGCGCGAGCGGCTGCCTTCACGTTTGCGGCAACGGCGGCCTTCTTCGGGGCCGCGACGCCCTTGCGCGGCGCGGCGGCCGCGACGCTCTTGGCGCGGCGCTCCGCACGGGCGGCCTTCTCCGCCTCTTCGCGCGCTTTGCGCTCCGCCTCGCGCTTGCGGTTCTCCTCCGCCGCCTTCGCGCCGTATTCCGCATCCGCCGTCTTGATGACTTCCTTCAAAGCCTTCATCACCAACTCGACGCCGCGCACAGAGTCGTCGTTGCCGGGTATCACGTAGTCGATCGGCTCCGGGTCGGCGTTCGTGTCCACAATCGCCACGACGGGAATGTGAAGGCGGACCGCTTCCTTGACCGCGTTGGCCTCCTTGACCACGTCGACCACCACGAGAGCGCCGGGTTCCTGCGCCATCTCCGCGATGCCCGTCAAATTCTTCTCGAGCTTGTTGAGCTCGCGGCGCAGCATCGACGCCTCTTGCTTGTGTTCGCTGAGCTCGCCGCCGTTGGCCTTCGCCGTCGCCTGAAGCTGCCTCATGCGCTTGACCGACGAGCGAATCGTCTTCGCGTTCGTCAGCGTGCCGCCAAGCCAGCGCTCGGTGATGTAGAACTGGCCCACTTCAATCGCCAGCTCCTTGACCATCTCGGAAACCTGCTTCTTCGTCGCCACGAACAGAAGC
>CAMZET010000043.1 GCA_947305825.1 uncultured Verrucomicrobiota bacterium | reverse complement strand
AATCGAAGAATCGATAAATTCTCTTTGTGTCCTTTGTGGCTTAAAATCTCTTGTGAATCCTGTCAATAATGTGTCTAAAACATCGGTTGACAGTCGATAGACAAGTAAATGCTGTCGCCCTGCCCCATCTCACCACCCCGCCTTCAAGCAGGGCGCGGGAAATTTTGGTATACTATTTATCCCAATGGACAAGGTGTCAACAGCGATGGCGAAGGCGGCGGTCTTGACCGAAGCGCTTCCCTATATAATAGACTTTCGCGGCTCGGTGGTGCTCGTGAAGGTCGGCGGCAGCGTCATGGAAGTCGAGCGCAATCTCGACTCAATCATGGACGACATAACTTTCATGCGCTCCGTGGGCATGAAGGTGGTGATAGTGCACGGCGGCGGCAAGGCTATTTCGAAGGCTTTGCGCGAGTCCGGCCACGAGCCGAAGTTTGTGGGCGGTCTGCGTGTGACGGACGAGCCGACGATGGAGATTGTGCGGCGCACTCTCAACAACGTGGTGAACCCCGACCTCGTGAAAAGGCTTCTCTCCAAGGGTATCAACGCCCGTCCCATCCACGGCAACTGGATTTTCGCGGCGGAGAAGGTGGCCGAGCCCGACCGCGGCTACGTCGGGCGCATCGTGGGGGTGGACGCCCGTCCCGCGCGCGAGATGCTTGACGCGGGCATCATCCCCGTCGTCACCCCGCTCGGCACCGGCGTTGCCGACCAGCATCTCTACAACATCAATGCGGACGTCGCCGCCGCAGCCCTCGCCAAGGAGCTCAAGGTCCGCAAATTCGCCCTCGTCAGCGATATGCCCGGCCTCCTGCGCGACCCTGCCGACGAATCGACTCTCTTATCCACCCTCCGCGTCGAGTCCGTCGAGTGCCTAAAGGCTGACGGCGTGATTTCCGGCGGAATGCTCCCGAAAATAGACTCGTGCGTGGACGCCATAGCCGGCGGCGTCAGGAAGGTGCATCTTGTGGACGGGCGCATGGCCCACTCTCTTTTACTTGAAATATTCACACGCGAAGGCGTGGGAACGGAGATAACAGAATGAGCAAGACAACCGAGATACTGGAAACGTACCGCAGCGCGGTCATGCCCACATATTCGCCCAGCCTGGTGATTGCCAGCGGAAAGGGCGTGACGGTCCGCGACGTGGACGGTCTCATACTCTACGATTTCACGAGCGGCATAGGCGTGCAGAACGTCGGCTATTCCAACCCGAAGGTGGTGAAGGCGATACAGGAGCAGGCGGCGACGCTGACGCACTGCTCGAACCTGTACGCGAACGAGCCGGCGACGCGCCTGGCGGAGAAGCTGGTGGCGCTCTCCGGGCTTGGCGGCAAGGCGTTCTTCTGCAACTCCGGCGCGGAGGCGAACGAGGCGGCGCTGAAGCTCGCCCGCAAGTGGGGCGCGTACAACGGCGGCCGCTACGAGGTCGTCACGTTCCGGCAGGGCTTCCACGGCCGCACTCTCGCGACGGTGGCGGCGACGGCGCAGGCCTGGGCGCAGGAGGACTACGACCCGCTGCCCGTCGGTTTCGCGTACGCCGACTTCAACGACCTGGAGAGCGTCAAGGCGGCAATCAACGAGCGCACGGTAGCGATAATGCTCGAGGCGGTGCAGGGCGAGGGCGGCGTCACGCCCGCGACGCCCGAGTTCATGGCCGGCGTGCGCGCGCTCTGCGACGAGAAGAACCTGCTCATGATTTGCGACGAAGTGCAGTGCGGCATGGGCCGCACCGGGACCTGGTTCGCCTGGCAGGGCTACGACGTGAAGCCCGACATGTTCACTCTCGCCAAGGCGCTCGGCGGCGGCCTCCCGATGGGCGCGCTCGTCTCCAACGCCCGCCTCGCTGACGTCTTCGGCCCCTCCACCCACGCCTCCACCTTCGGAGGCAATCCGGTCGCCGCCGCCGCCGCCCTCGCTGTCATCGACGTCATCGAGGAAGATGGGCTGCTCGACCGCGCCACCGAACTCGGCAACCTCCTCAAGGAAGCCCTCGTCGCCGAAGTAGACAAGTACGACGCGCTCCTCGAGGTCCGCGGCAAGGGCCTCATGCTCGGCCTCGTCGTCGACGGCGACGCCAAGCCTATCGTTGATGCCCTCCAGGCCCAGGGCCTGCTCGCCCTCACCGCAGGGCCCCACGTCGTCCGCTTCCTCCCCCCGCTCGTCCTCAAGGAAGACGACCTCGAAGAAGCCGTGGACATGATTTCCGACGCCCTCGACTGCGTGTTCGGCGGCGATGGCGAATAAGCGAGCGAGGCCGAGGGAAATGACACAGGAAACAAACGAATACCGCGAGCAGCGGCTCGCGAGCATGGCGGCGCTGAAGGAACTCGGCTACGAGCCCTACGGGTGCAAGTTCGACCATGACGATTTGCGCGACGTGCGAGCGTCGTTCGCCGAGGGCGCCGTGCGCCGCGTCGCCGGGCGTCTCATGACCATCCGCCGCATGGGCAAGATGAACTTCGCCACGCTAAGCGACGGAACCGACCGCTTCCAGCTCATCTTCAAGCGCGACGAGCTCTCCGAAACGGCGTTCGCGGCCTTCAAGCAGCTCAATCTTGGCGACATAATCGGCGCCGAGGGCGCGCTCTTCACCACCCAGAAGGGCGAAAAAAGCCTGGTCGTCAAGGACTGGACCATGCTTGCCAAGGCGCTCGAGCAGCCGCCGGAGAAATTCCACGGCCTCGCAGACCAGGAGGAGCGCTACCGCCGCCGCTACGTCGACCTCATGACGAACGACGAGAGCCGCGAGAGGTTCTTCATGCGCTCGCGCCTCATCATGGAGACGCGCAAGTACCTGTGGTCCAAGGGCTTCGTCGAGGTCGAGACGCCTATCCTGCAGTCGCAGGCCGGCGGCGCCGCCGCCAAGCCCTTCGAGACTCATTTCAACGCCCTCGACCAGAAAATGGTCTTGCGCATCGCCCCCGAACTCTACCTCAAGCGGCTGCTCGTCGGCGGCATGAACAAGGTATTCGAACTCGGCAAGGACTTCCGCAACGAGGGCATAGACCGCTCCCACAACCCGGAGTTCACCGTCCTCGAGGTCTACGAGGCGTACGGCGACCGCACGAGCATGGAAGCCATCATCGAGGGCCTCATCCCGCACCTCTGCGACACCGTCGTCGGCAAGCGCCAGATTGAATACGGCGAGTCGAAGGAAGTCATCGACTTCACGCCGCCGTACCGGCGCGTCGCCTACAACGACCTAGTCAAGGAACTCATGGGCGAAGACTGGTTCGACATCCCGTTCGCCGCTCAGCTCGAAAAGGCCAAGGCCAAGGGCGCCGAGACGGATACCAACCTCGAACTCGAAGGTGTCGATACGACCCTCATGCTCACGCACGAGGTCTACGACAAACTCATCGAGCGCAACCTCCGCCAGCCGACCTTCGTCACGCGCCTGCCGCATGAATTCGTCCCGCTCGCCAAGACCTGCAAGGACGACCCGTCCCTCGTGGACGTCTTCGAGTTCGTCGTCGCCGGCCGCGAGCTCTGCCCCGGCTACACCGAGCAGAACGACCCTATCGAGCAGCGCAAGGCCCTCGAGCACCAGGCCGGCGAGGACACCGAGAAAATCGATGAGGATTTCATCTCCGCGCTCGAAGTCGGCATGCCCCCCACGGGCGGCCTCGGCATCGGCGTGGACCGCCTCGTAATGCTCCTCACGGGCGTCGACGGCATCCGCGACGTCGTCCTCTTCCCCCAGATGAGGGGCTGAGGGTTGAGAGAGATTTTTCGATTTTTCGATTGAATTGGGGAAATTGGGGAATTGGGGAAATTGGCTAATTGGATTTACGATTTACAATTTACGATTTACGATTGAATTGGGAGATTTTGAAATTGTAGGATTTTGGGAGGAATCTTCTAGAAACCAAAGCGAAAGGTGGGAGCGGGGAACGGGAAGAAAACATGACTAGCCAGAAATCAATGTTGTGTGGCGCGGCCGGGAGGCCGCGCCCTTTTGCTTTGCCTCCCTCAACCCGCACCCTCAACCCTCAGCCCTAAAAAAGCCTGCAACCGGGTAAATGCCGCCGCGCCGGCGCACCTGCGCTCATGCACGGCTTGCGAATTTATGGTAAAATATATGCGCTAACATCCTAAGAAGGATAGCAGAGAAGGACAGAAGAAGGATACAAGAAGAATGGGCACAGAGCAGAAGGTCGGTGCGCGAATCAAGGCGTACCGCGAGAAACTTGAAATGAGCCGCGCAGACCTGGCGGCCAAGACCGGCATCGACGAAAAGGTAATCGCCGCCATAGAGGACGACGACGTGATTCCCGTCGTCAGCGTGCTCATGAAGATTTCCCGCACACTGGGTCAGCGCCTCGGGACGTTCATGGACGACCAGTACAAGCCGGACCCTGTAATCACTCGCAAGGACGACGTGTCCACCGCGCCGGTGGACACGGTGAAGTCTGTTGGCTACCTGTCGCGGTCGCTGGCGTTCGGCAAGACTGACCGCCACATGGATCCGTTCTATTTCGAGTTTCCGGCGAACGGGCCGGACATGGCGTCCGCGCACGAGGGCGAGGAGTTCATCGTGTGCGCGTCCGGGGAGGTGGAGCTGACGTACGGGCCGGACAAGTTCGTACTCAAGGCCGGGGACACGGCGTACTACAATTCGGTGGTGACGCACGGCGTGAAGGCGCACGGCGGCAAGCCTGCGACGCTTTACGGGATAATTTTCATGCCGGCGTAAGGCCGGCGTCCTGGAGAGCGGCGCGGAACGGGCGCGAAAGCAAGGGCAGGAGACAGTAGAAAGGATAACGATGAGCTGGTACGAGAAAGGCGAAACGAAAGAGAAGGCTGCGGTGCCGCCGGCGAAGGCGCTTTGGGCGGTGTGTCCGAAGTGCATGAGCCACATGACGAAAGCGGCGTGGAAGGCGAACGGCGGGATATGCCCGAAGTGCAACTACCACGGGCGGCTGTCGGCGCGCGAAAGGATTGCGCAAATCGCCGACGAGGGGACGTTCGCGGAGGTGTTCCGCGAGGTGAGCTATTCCGACCATCTTGATTTCCACGACGCGACGGGCGACTACAAGACGAAGGTCGAGGCGACAATCGCCAAGACGGGCGAGCGCGAGTCGGTCGTCATGGGCACGTGCGAGATAGCCGGCCACAAGGCGATGCTCGGCGTGATGGATTTCGCTTTTCTCGGCGGCAGCCTCGGCACGGGCACGGGCGAGAGGATAGCGCGGGCGTGCGAGCAGGCGATTGCCGAACGCAGGCCGCTGGTGATATTCTCGGCCTCCGGCGGCGCCAGAATGCACGAAGGCATCCTCTCGCTCATGCAGATGTCCAAGACCTCCGCCGCGATTGGGCGTCTGAAAGAGGCGGGGCTTCCGTATATATCCGTGCTGACCGACCCCACGACCGGCGGCGTCTCCGCATCCTACGCCATGCTCGGCGACATCAACGTCACCGAGCCGCGCGCCCTCATCGGCTTCGCCGGCAGGCGTGTAATCGAAAACACCATCCACCAGAAACTCCCCGCAGATTTCCAAAGCGCCGAATACCTCGAGAAGCACGGTTTCATAGACCGCATTGTCGAGCGCAAAGACCTCAAGCCCTTCATCGCCAAGATGCTCGGCTACTGGGGGTTTTAGGGAGTTAGGAGTTGGGAGTTGGGAGTCGGGAGAGAGTCGGGAGTTGGAGAAAACAAACAGAGGAGTTTAGAGAAAATGGCAGAAAACAGCAACGAGAAGTCCTTGACGGCGATGGAGCGCGTGAAACTGGCGCGAGACCCCGGGCGTCCGCACCTGAAGGATTTCATCGCGAACGTGCTCGACGATTTCGAGGAGCTTCACGGCGACAGGCTGGTGAACGACGACCGCGCCTTGGTGGGCGGCTTCGGCACGCTCGGCAAGTACAAGGTCCTGGTGCTCGGCCACAACAAGGGCGAGACGGTCGAGGAGAACATGGCGGCCAACTTCGGCATGGCGAATCCCGACGGCTACCGCAAGGCGATGCGCCTCGCGAAGCTCGCGGAGCGTTTCGGCAACCCGGTTGTCACGTTCGTCGATACGCCCGGCGCGTATCCCGGCAAGGAGGCGGAGGAGCGCGGGCAGGCCGAGGCCATCGCCAAGAGCCTGGAGTTCTTCGCGCTCCTGAAGACGCCGGTCGTCGTGGTGGTGACGGGCGAGGGCGGTTCCGGCGGCGCACTCGCGATTGCCGTCGGCGACAAGGTCCTCATGATGGAGAACGCCGTGTACTCCGTTATTTCGCCTGAGGGGTGCGCCGGCATCCTGTGGCGCGACGGCTCCAAGGCCCCCGAGGCCGCGGAGGCCCTCAAAATCACCGCAGCCGACTTGAAACGCCTCGGCGCCATCGACGAAATCGTCCCGGAACCCGAAGGCGGTGCGCAGAACGACCGCAAGGCCGCATGCCTCGCCGTCAAGAATGCCGTCCTCGCCGCCCTCGACGAGCTGACGCGCATTCCGAAGGACGAACTTCTCGAGCGCCGCTACGCGCGCCTGCAGTCCATGGGGCGCTTCGCGTAGCCTGCCCACCGCTCGCGGCTAAACTACCACGGTTTCCAACCACAGCTTCCAACCAACCCAAGGAGGGAACGAACAAGATGAAGATCAAGAAACTCGAAGGACTCGTTGCGGCGGCCCACACGCCGTTCAACGCCGACGGTTCCGTGAACCTCGAGCTCATCGCCAAGCAGGCCGAGACGCTCATCAAGCAGAAAGTGACCGGCGTCTACATCTCCGGCACGACCGGCGAAGGCATTTGCTGCTCGCTCGCCGAGCGCAAGGCAGTATTCGACGAGTGGGTGAAGGCCGCCAAGGGCAAGCTCTTCCTCATCGCCCACATCGGCGCTCTCGCCCTCCCGGACGTCCAGGAACTCGGCGCCTACGCCGTCAAGTGCGGCATGGACGCCACGTCCATCGTCCCGCCGAACTTCTTCAAGCCCGGCTCCATCGGCGCTCTCGTCGCCTACCTCCAGGAAGCGCTTAAGACTTCCGAAAAGCTTCCGTTCTACTACTACCACACCTCCATGAGCGGCGTGAACTTCGACATGCAGAAGTTCCTCGAGGAGGCCGACGGCAAAATCAAGAACCTGGCCGGCATCAAGTTCAACTATCCCGACCTCTACATGTTCCAGCGCTGCATGCGCGCTTGCGGCGGCAAGTACGACATCACGTGGGGCATCGACGAGTGGTTCGCGGGCGCGGTCGCCCTCGGCGCCAAGTCGGCTATCGGCTCGACGTACAACTACTCGGCCGGCATCTACTACAAGATTTGGGACGCGGTGAAGGCCGGCGACCTGAAGAAGGCCGAGAAGGGCATGAAGCAGGTCTGCGACATCGTCGACATCCTGGTGCAGTACGGCGGCGTCGCCGGCGGCAAGGCCATGATGGCCGTCTGGGGACTCGACATGGGCGGCGTGCGCCTTCCGAACGTCTCGCTCTCCGAAGAGGCCAAGGCCGACTGCGTCGCCCGCCTCAAGAAAATCGGCTTCAAGTAAGCCTGATGGCTCAGGAACAGCTGTTCGCTGACGATTACAAGGTGACCCTCGACGTGTTCGAGGGTCCCCTTGATTTGCTTTTGTACCTTATCCGCCGCGAGGAAATCGACATATACGACATCCCCATCGAGCGCATCGCCTCGCAGTATATGCGTTTCCTGGAGGAGGCGCGGCAGCTGAACCTCGACATCGCCGGCGAATTCGTCGTCATGGCCGCGACGCTCATGGTCATCAAGTCGCGGATGCTTCTGCCGGTCGAGCGGCGCACCGCGAACGAAGACCAGGCGGAGGAATGGGTGGACCCGCGCCTCGACCTCGTCAGGCAGCTCATCGAATACAAGAAGTTCAAGGACGCCGCGCTGCGGCTGGAGGGCATGGAGGCGCTGGCCGCCAACCGCTTCGACTACGGCGGCGGCAGACCGAAGTTCGAAAAGACGAAATCAGACACTCTCGCGGCCATCGCGCACCTCGGCCTTTACGACTTGCTGAGCGCGTTCCAGGACGTGCTCGCCCGCGCCAGCGAAATCCCGCATGGCGAACTCAAGGGTGCGCGTTTCTCCGTCCCCGAAAAGATGGATTACGTCCTCGAGCGCGTGCGCACCGACCGCCAGGTCTCCTTCACGGCGCTTTTCGCGCCCGACGCCCCGAAGGGCGAGATTATCGTCACGTTCCTCGCGTTGCTGGAACTGCTGCGCCAGCACCGCGTCATAATATACCAGAACGCGGCCTTCCACGAAATAACGGTCGTCCCCTCCGCCGAGACGGAGGAGGATGCGCCTCTGGAGAAACCGGACGACTATGAGTAAGGTGGCGGTGGGACTTTCCGGCGGCGTCGATTCTTCCGTCGCCGCGCTCTTGCTGAAGGAGCAGGGGCACGAGGTAGTCGGCATCACGATGCGCCTGTGGCGGGAAGGGCGCTACAAGGGCGGCGAGCGCGACGCCTGCTTCGGCTCCGGCGAGGCCGAGGACATCGAGACCGCCGCCAGGCTCGCCGACGCAATCGGCATAGACTACCGCGTCTACGACTGCTCCGAGGAATACGACAAGGCGATTATAACTTATTTCCGGGAGACGTATCTCGCGGGCAAGACGCCGAATCCGTGCGTCCGGTGCAATGCGATGATGAAATTCGGCCTGTTGCCTGACCTCGCCCGCCGCTCCGGGCTCGACTTCGACTTCTTCGCGACGGGCCACTACGCGAGGACCAGGGTTCTCGCGAACGGGCGCGTCGCGCTGATGCGCGCCCGCGACGAGGCGAAGGATCAGAGCTACTTCTTGTGCCGGCTTTCGCAGGCTCAGTTGAAGAGGCATATCTTCCCGCTCGGAGACCTGACCAAGGCGGAAGTCCGCGAAATAGCCCGCAGGCACGGCTTGGTTTCCGCAGACCGCCCGGACTCGCAGGATTTCTATTCGGGCGACGTGAACGAACTTATCGGCGCGGAACCGCGCCGCGGCGACTTCGTCGATTTGAAAGGCCGCGTCGTCGGCCACCACGACGGCTTCTGGCGCTTCACCGTCGGCCAGCGCAAGGGGCTTGGCATCGGCGGCGGCGGCGAGAAATACTACGTCGTCGATATAAACGCCTGCTCCAACCGCGTCGTCGTCGGCAGCGCCGAGGACGTCGTGAAGACGAGCTTCGGAGTCTCCGACATGAATTGGGTATCGATTGCCGAAGAGGAGGCGGCGGGGCCGCTGCCGGTGTACGTGAAGGTCCGCTCGGCGTCGCGCCCGCAGGGCCCGGCGACGCTCGACGGCGGGCGTTGCGTCTTCGACGCCGGCATCGCCGGCGTCGC
>CAMZET010000042.1 GCA_947305825.1 uncultured Verrucomicrobiota bacterium | reverse complement strand
AGTAAATGCTGTCGCCCTGGAGAGATAGGAGTTAGGAGAAGGCAGGAGGACAGGAAGGCAGGAGATGGGGGGAATTGGTTTGGGCACAAAGTCCACAAAGGGCACAAAGGGCATAAAGGGTACAAAGCCAAAATGCCCTCAAAAGCACTATCATCCCATTGTTTTTAGCCGTTTTTGCCGGGTTTTGCCGGTGCAAATTCTCAAATTCCCCGCCACCGGCGCTCTGAATTTAAACGCCCGCTAAAAACAAATAAGCCCCGCAAAAACGGGGCTGAATCCACTTCCTCGCGCCTTTTCTCATCTTTTCTCACTTTCTCAATTCCCCCCGCACTAATCACAGGACCTGGGAGAAGGCGCCCCCCCCCGGGTATCCCCGCCGCCGCCCGCCGGGTCTGGCGGCGGCTGCGACAACGCCCGACGGGCAACTACGATATTTAGGTTAAAACATCCCCCAATTGCCCCAATTCAATCGTTAAACGTAAACAAGTTGAGGGCGGAGGCGAATCAGCGGGGTCCGTCGATTATGAAGAACATGGCCGGCGGGGGCTGACCGTCGTCGCCGGTAGGCAGCGGGACGGAGATTTCGGCGCTTTTGCCATCCTTGAGGACGATGCGGACATCGCCGAGGTCGAGGGCGGAGGCTTGCGACGCAAGGTCTTCGAGGGAAACGGCAGCGCGGACGGCGAGGGAACCGGCAAAGCCGTAGAGCCAGGTGTCTGGAGAAGCGTCAAGGTCGACAGCAAGGCATCCGTCTTCGATGGCGAAACTGCGGATGTCCAGAGATTCGAGGGGTAGCGGCTGTCCGCGGACCGCCTCTGCGGAGCCTGCTGTAGCGTCGATAACAACCGAGTAGCGGTAGCCGTTGGCGGCAAAAGAGTGTTCCGTCCCGGAAGCGCATAGGAGGCGGCGGCGGCCCGAGGAGAGGGCATTTGGAACAATCTGGTGCTCGGTTTCCCAGTTTTCCGGGAGCCAGAGGTAGACTTTGCCTAACTCGTCGGCATATATGCCGACAGTGCCGAAATCGTCCGGGAGGCCGTTGAAAGCGACGGGCGCACCTGGCGCGAGGCCGTCCACCGTCACGCAGACGAGAGGGTTGGAGTTTGTATCGACAGCGGTGGTGGCGAACGCCTCGGCGTCGATGCGCAGCGAACCGCCGGAAACGACGACGGCGGGTCCTGTGCCGCCGGCGCCTGGTCCTACCGCCGCCGCGCCGCCCGTGGCGGCGGCGACAATCGTGCCGCCCGTTATCGTTATGCCGCCCGAATTGCGCACCGCATCTAGCGCGCCGTCCACGCCGCCGATTGCCGCGCCGCCGGAACTCGACACGTCGAGCCGCCCTTCACCGCCTATCGCCAGAGTCCGGCCGGCGGGAACGAATATCCCCGCCTGGCCCGCCGCCCCGGCAAGCGTGTTCGTCTTTGACAGCGCGATGACGACTTCCGGCGCATTCGCGGCCGGGCTGACGTGGATTGGGCTGGCTTCGCCACTGCCGTCGTAGCCGGAAAGGCAAAGCCCGTCGAGCGAGAGTTCGACCGCGCCGTCTTCGGCGTCCACGCTAAACGCCACCTTGCCTTCGGTGTTCGTGCCGGAAAGGATGTAAGTTCCCGCGTCCAGGATGCGAACGGCGCATTCGCCGGGGTCGTAAATCCAGCCAGGGCCGAAAAGTCTGCTGCCGACTTCCACGCCGTCCACGAACACGCCTCTGGCGACGCGCTCGAATACCGTCGCGGCGCCGTCGGCCACAATCGCGCACATCGGCGTGTCGCCGACTTCGAAATCGTATTCGCCCTCGGCCAGCCACAAATAGATGCAGCCGTCGCCGTCGGCGAAAATGCCGTCCGAATTATAGTAGTCTGGGAGGCCGTCGACGGCGATTTCGGCGTCTGCCGCCAGATTGGAGACCGTCACGCACCAAGTTTCCTCGCCAAACGGGTTCACCGGGCGCGAGGCGAATGCGCCGGAGAAGGCCGCCGAGCCTCCTCCCACGACGACGCTGTCGCAGGTGAAATCGCCGGAAAACGCGAACGAGCCGCCTACAACGCAGAAGACCCCGCCGCCAGAGACGAGCGCACCGCCCGCTCCAGCGGAAAGCGCCGCAACCCCGCCGGAATTCGTCACCGAGAGCGTCGCTCCGTCGCGGACTTCAATCGCCGCGCAACTGCTCGCGGAAGCCGCCTCGAAGACATTGGTTCCGGCAAGCCTCACCATCGCCGCTCCGTTCGTCACCGCGAGCGGCGTTCCAGACGCCTTCAAATGCAGGTTAGACACAGTAAACCCGAACGCAGAGCCGCCCTCTTCCAAATCCGGCGCGGCAACGAGATTGACCAGCCCTTCCGTATTCGTGCCGGACAGGACGCACTCGCCTATGACGAGCAAAGTCCTCGTCGTGTAGTCGTACCACCAGCTTCTGCCGTCGGCATAGGAGACGTCGATACCGTCGGCGGTGACACCCGTGAGCCATTCGACCGCCGTCACGTCCGCGCCACTCACGCTCGCGGCGAGCGGCAGGTCGTTCACGTAGAACACGTGGAAGCCGTCTGGAAGCCATAGGTAAATCTTGCCGTCTTCGTCGGAATAGATGCCGGAAACGTCGTCGAAGCCGTCGAGGAGTTCGATGCGGACCTGGGAATTGGGAGCGAGGTCAGCGACCGTGACGCAATAGAGGGCGTTGGCGGAAGCGTCGACGGGCTGAGGCGAAACGCGCGCGTTGGCGGAAGAGCGGTGGACGGCACGGATGCTCGCGGCGCCGAAGACATTCGTGTTTTCCAGTCGCGTGGAGGAAGTATCGGGGTCGCCGAAGCCGATGTCGTCTACGCCGTCATAGGTGCTCGCGTCGGAGGCGATGCCGCCGTTTGCGACGACGGTTCCGCCGGAGATGGAGACGGAGGGGTTGGAATTGTCACACCAGTCGCCGGAGCCGATGGCGGCAGCATAGGAGCCGGCGGTGGCGGAGACGCGGCCGCCGGAGATGGCAATGAACGGGGAGCAGCCGTCGATGGCGCGCGATTCTACACCGCCGCCGATGCCGGCGGCGCCGTCGCCGCCGGCGGAGGCTACTTCGCCGCCCGCTATGGAGACGGAGGCGCACGCAGCGCCATCGCCGCCGCCGACGCCAGCCCCGCCGTCGCCGCCGGTCGCCGCGACTTCGCCGCCGTATATCGCGATATTGCCGCCGCTGTGGCTGTTGCCGCCACCGATGCCAGCGCCGCCAGAGCCGCCTGTCGCCGTCACTTTGCCGCCGTAAATCTCCACCGCACCGCCAAGACGGACATCCGCTTCCGACGTGATGCACGACCCGGAACCGATGCCGGCGCCGCCTATGCCGCCTTGCGCCAGAACGCCCCCGTCAAACACCTTTACAGAACCATAGGCTTGCGAGACGCCGCCGCCGATGCCGGCCGCATTCGCTCCGCCACGGGCTTCCAAGACCGCCGACACGACCTTCTCGATGTAGTTCGTGGATGCGATTTCCTGATATATCACTTCGTTCGTCGTGACGACGCCGGTTTCCTCGTCTTCCGTTATGTCGTAGAGAATGTTCGTATAGACTACTATACTGTCCAGGTCGGGCAGAAGCGCGACGAAGTCGAGGTTCGTGAGCGCGAGCGACGAGCCATATTCGACGCCGATGCCGGGGAAGCCTGCGGCGCCAGCCAAGGAGTTGGAGGCGGCGAAGGCAAGCTCGACATCCGCGCCGCCGGAAACGGAGATTGGCGCCGAGGCTGCTGCGGCGGAGGACGAAAGCACGAGGTTAGATATGGCGAGCGAGACGTCGTTCGTCAGGGAAAGAAACGCCACCATGTCCGGCAAAGGCGAGCCGGAGACGACGGCGCCGTCGCCAAGGACGCTGATTGCCCCAGTATCGAGGTCGTAGCTCCAGCCGTCGCCATACTGTAGCGCGACATCTTCTCCGTTCACTTCGACGCCGACGACCCACAATTCCGCCACGGTATCGGCGCCATCGACAATCGCGCGGTACGGACGCCCGTCGACTTTGAGATAATACGTGTTTCCGTCCGGGAGCCAGATGTAGAGTTTTCCCTCGTCGTCGGTGAAGGCGCCGGAAAGGCTGTAGCCGTAGCGCTCTTCGGCGATGGCTTGCGCGGCGGCGTTCGTATGGGCGGTCTGGATGGTGATGCGGTAGAGGGGGTTGCCGGCGGCGTCGGTGGGGGGCACGGTGATATGCAGGGTTTCTGCGCGCAACGAGCCTCCTGTGACGGTGGTGGCGGAGGAGGCTCCGGCGGCGCCTGCGGTGCCGGCGCCAATGTCGGCCGCGCCATCTCCGCGGGAAATGAGCACCGTGCCGCCGCTTTGGGAATAGGAGCCGGCGCGTGCGCCCGTGCCGCCGCCGATGCCGGCACCGCCGGAGCCGCCTTGCGCCAGCACCAGGCCGCCGGCGACGGAAACGTTTCCGCCGTAGCCGGAGGAGCCGCCGCCGATGCCCGCGCCATTTGCGCCGCCTTGCGCAGTCACGTTGCCGCCGTGAACCCAAACCAGGAAACCAGGCTGACCATCGCCGCCGCCGATGCCCGCGCCGCCGACGCCGCCTATCGCCTCTACCTCCCCCGACTCCACCGTCAACGACGTCGAGACGGGCGTCGCGCCATCCGCCAAACCAATGCCGGGCGCGGAATGACCGCCGCGAGCCTCGAGCCGTCCCGTGCCCGAAACCGTCAGCGACGCTTTCGCCCCCAACGCCACAGCACTCGCCCGCTCCACTGCCGCCGCCAAAACATTCGTCCCCGAAAGCTCCAAAGCGTACGCCGCCACCGCTTCGCCGCCGAACGCCAGCGGCGGCAAATTCAGATGCGAATTCGTCATGACGAGCGAATCGAGTTTCAGCGACATCCCGGCAGGCTCGACGAGGAACGAAACGACGGCGCCGTAATTCGTTCCGCCCAGCACGTGGCTGCCGGCTGCGTCGAACGTCACGACTCCGTTCCTGTTGCGCCAGCCGGACCCTTTCAGCCAACCGGCATCGACACCGTCGACAAGCACGCCGGTCTCGTCGTACTCTTCCGCCTCGACGTCGGCGCCCTCGACCACTGCAATCATCTGGCGGGCAGAGGCGTCCTCCGAAGACACCCTGAAGGAATACGCGCCGTCCGGAAGCCAGAGATAGACGCGCCCGCTGGCGTTGGCGTATATGCCGCTCGTGTCGTAATCGCCGAGGCTGTCCGCATTGGAGAACTCGACCCTCGCATAGCGGTCGAAGCCGTCGATGGTGACGCGGCGGGCGGTCTGGCCGGAGAGTGCGGACGGCGCGGCGAAAGAAGCGTCCAGCGAGCCGCCGGAAATGACTGTCGGCACGGCGATTCGCTCCATGCAGCGCAGAGTGCCGCCCGTGAACTCCAGCGTCGCGCCGTCGGCGGCGGAGAACGAAACGACGCCGGGCAGCGCAAGCGTCAATCTGGCGGCGCGCACCTTCACGCCCGCCGCCGCCGCCAGCACCGTCACGCGACGCTCGGCGCTTTCGCCGGAAACGACGTATTCCACCGCGTTCGAAAGCGTCAGCACGCCGGCAGTGCCGTCGTAGCTCCAGCCGTCGCCGCCTTCCGCGCCGATGTCCACGCCGTCCACGCTCACGCCGACACGATACACGGCTTTCGTCGGCGCTCCCGCCACGCTCGCATGGTAGGCGTAGCCCGCAGCCGTGAACTCGTATTCGCCGTCGGGAACGTAGATGAACGCCGAGCCGGAAGCATCCACAATCGCCGTCCCGCGCACATATTTGGAACTGATGCCGGTTACGCTTACGCGTTGCGAAGCAGGAAGCCCCGACACTTCCACGCGCCAGCACGTCTCGCCGTCGACCGTCTTGCTGTCAGGATGCACGCCGCCGTGAGCTCCCTCGATGCTGTGCACGGAATTCGATGCGGCGCTTATCTCGAGCGAGGCCACGTCGCCTTCCGCTATGCCGGGACACTCGACGCCAACCGTCCGGACGACATTGGTGAAAGCACCCCACAAGCATATGCAGCCGCCATCGTCGACGAGCAGTTCAGCGCCGTCGTATTGCCGCCAGAGAGAGTCGGAAATCTTGACCGTCTCGCCGAGCGGCAGGCCGGAAATGGTGGCGAACACGAGGCGGTTGGCGGCAGAGTCCACGGGTCCGGGATAGGCGCAGACGTTGTTCGTGGGCGAGGCGTGCGCCGGACGGACGCTGCCGCCGTCGATTACGACCGCCCGGCTTCCGGTTACCGGGCTCGAGCCGCCGGTGCTCACGATGAAGTCGCTGAAGGAAATTCCATCGCCGCTTTCCGCGTAGACCGTGCCGCCGGTGACGCGGAAGACTTCGTTGACGAACGCGGTGCCGCCGGAATTGCCGCCGCCGATGCCGGCGGCGGCGTTGCCGCCTTTCGCGTGCACGTAGCCGCCGGAGACTGTTATCGAAGAGATGGAATTGCCCTTGCCGCCGCCAATGCCGGCGCCGCCGCCGGCCGGGCCGCTGCCGCCCGTCGCATAGATGTAGCCGCCGCGTATCTCTATCGCCCCGGCGACTTCCCCTTCCACGCCGCGCGCGCCTATGCCAGCCCCGCAGTAGCCGCCTTTCGCCGCCAGAGTCCCTTCGCCTTCGACGACAAGCGTCCCCGTCTGCGCGACTTCCAGCGCCGCCGTGTATTTCGAACCAGTCGCCGCCAGGTCGTTCGTCGTCGGCATCGTGTACCGGCACGATAGCGTATTGTCGCCCACGAGCGTCACCGTGCAGCGGTTGGACACAGTAAACGGCGAAAGCAGCGATTCCGGCGTCTCAAGCAGCAGTTCCTCGAACGTTACCTTCCCGTCCTGCGCCGTCACGACAAGCCGTATCGTGCCGTTCGTGGCAGTGCCGGTGACGATGTGGCTGTCGTCGGAGGTGACGTAAAGCGCGGTCGAGACAGCATCGTAGTTCCAGCCGGTTCCGCTCGTGCTCCTGCCTCCGATGACCGTGTAGCCGTCCACCGTCAAAACGTCCGTCGAAAACACGATTGTGCCGTCTTCGTAGATTTTCACGCCCCACGTTTTCGTGAGGGAACCCCCGTCGGCATCGACTGCGGTTATCGTAACGGCTTTGAGGATGCCGGAAGTCTGGGACATCCAGAGCATGAGTTCGCCCTTGCTGTCGGTCCACAAATCCTTGCAAGGCTGGTCCACGAAGTCGAAAACCACGTTGGTGACGGCGCAGTTGGGCATTTCCATGTCGAAGGCGACGGGAAAGACGATAGCGCCGCTGGAGTCCTTCGGCGCCGGGGAGACGGCGGCGAGGTCGGCGTAGATGGCGGCGAGGCCGAAGACGCAGGAGCCTGCTGAAGGATTGCGGCAGTTGTTGCCGCAGCCGATTGCGCTTGCTTTAGCGCCTGGCGTCGGGAAGACGGAGCCGCCGGAGATTTCGACATTGGCGTATGCGCTGAAGCCGCCGCCGATGGCGGAGGCGTTTTTACCGCCGCGCAGGACGAGATAGCCGCCGGAGACGGAGATTTTGCCGCTCTGCGTCGTGGCGTCCGCGCTGCCGATGCCGGCGCCATACGCGCCGCCGTGCGCCGTGATGCGCCCGCCTTCGATTGTTATGGCGCCGTTTCTCGCGTCGCCGGTCCCCGGCGAGCCGCCTATGCCGGCGCCGCCCGTGCCGCCGTTCACGAAAAGAACGCCATCGCCGGAAACCTTCAGGCTTTCGCCGTAGCCGACCGCTATGCCGGCGCACGACGACGCCGCCGAAAACGTGTTCGTCCCTTCAATCGTCAAGTCAAGCGTCGCGCCCTCGCCAATCTCGACCGCGCTCTTCCCTTCCCAGCTCGCCACGTTCAGAAGCAGATTGGAAACGACGAGCGTCGTGCTGCATTCCGCGAGGATTTGCGCATTGCCGTAGCCGGTGACGACATGCGGGCCGGCGTTCGTGATGACGAGCGTCGCCTTCGTTGCGCCGTTTTTCGAAGCGTAGCGCTTGCAGTACCAGCCAGGTCCCGTAAGATGCGCTGAATCCTCGCCGTCGATCAGGATGCGCAGCGGCGTGAAGAAATCGGCCGTCATGTGGACGTTCTCGACATAGGCAATCCACATGTTGTCGGTCGAGACGTCGGCGCCGGCGCGCTCGGCCCATTCGTAGCCGCCGTTCGGCATCCAGAGCCAGACGTTGCCGTTGCCGTCCGGCCGAATGATGTCGTAATCGTCGGATGCCGTGCGCTGTATGTGGAATTCTCTCGGCTGCGTGTTGCCGTTGCTGTTGAGATTGGAAATCCTGACGCACCAAAGGCGAGTAAGCCTGTCTTGCGCCGAATAGAACTCGACGCCGAGGCCCTCGTCGTTCAGCAGGCCGTTGTCTTCTTCGTCGCCGCGCTCGGGGCGGATGTTGGAGAACCAGTGCGTGTCGGTTACGATGTAGATTTTGCCGCCTTGCGTCTGGCCCTCGTCAAGGCCGAGGTCCGAAGCTCCTTCGCCGCCGGCGAGATTCAGCACCCCCTTCGCATCGATTGTCAATTCCGCGCCCTCGCACGTGTAAATCGTCGTCTTGCCAGCAGAGCCGGAGAGCGAGCACTCCGCGCCATCCTCCACTTTGAACTCAACGGGCGAAGAAGTCGGCCTGACGTAGAACGGCGCATGGCCGCGACGACGGCCCGGCGACATGGACAGGCTAGTCGAGACTTTTACGCTGCACGCCGCCGAGACGTCGATTACCGCGAAGCCGTCGACGTCCTTGCCGCTAATGTCGTAGACGCCGCCGGCGCCGTCGATGTAGACCCTGCCGTCGGCGCTGACGTATCTCCAGCCGTCGCCGGAAGCGTCGACGCCCTCGGTGAAACCGGTGCCGTTGATTGTGAGCGAGACGTTTTCGAGCGGTTCGTCCTCGTTGCGAGTCCATCTTGGATAGAGAGTGCGGTCTTCGGTCTCGAGCCAGATGTCGTTGGCGAGCGCGCACCGTCCGGAGGCGTCGTAGTACTGCCTGCCGGTGCCGCCTTCGCCGGCGAACCAGCCGCCGAAATGGTAGCCGTAGCGCGAAGGGACTGGCGCGGCCGGCAGCTCGAAACTGTACTTGGCGGTGAGGTTGGTGGTGAGACGCCAGTCGTCGTCGAAGGTGATGGCGTATTCGATGGCGGGGTGGGAGGTGGCCGAGGACGTGGCGCCGGAATAATTCAGCGTCGCGCCCGGGGACTTGAAGATGGAGCCGCGCGAACCGTTCGCGCCGACGGAGCCGCCGTAGCCGCCGTCGCCGCCCTTCTGGCCGCGGTTTCTCTGGCCTTCGCCGCGCGTGCCGGAGCCAGCGGAGCCGCCGGAGCCGCCGCCGCCGGAACCGCCGGTGTTCTTGTCGTCTGACTGCCCCTGCGCCGTGTAGTAAGTGCCGCCGGAGCCGCCGCCG
>CAMZET010000041.1 GCA_947305825.1 uncultured Verrucomicrobiota bacterium | reverse complement strand
GTTCGCCGGCTCCATTTCACTCGAATCCGGCGCGTCCATAACGGTTCCGGAAATCGCGGAAGGCAAGAAGTTCGTCAGAATCGCCAAGGCCGCCGCTTTCGAAGGTGTCGACGAAACGGAGAAAGACGACGACGGCAATCACTTCTTTACGACGTTCAACGGATGGCTGTGCTACGGTCGCAGGCCCGGATTCTCCTTGACAATAAGGTGAAACGGCATTTGGCCAGAAAAGACGGTAAGATGAAGACAGGAGTCGTTTTGGCTGGTGTTGTCGCCTTGTTCGCGAAAGCCGCAGGCGCGGCCGAATGTCCGCCAGGTTGCAGACCGTATTCGCGTCCGGCGGCCGAAAAGCGCACATTGCGCTCGGAAACCGTAGACAGGGCGGTTGCCGCAGTCGCAGCGAAAATAGGCGACCAGCGCATCAGGAAGATGTTCGAGGCATGCTACCCGAACACGCTTGACACGACGGTGAAGGGCAAAGGCTACGTCATCACCGGCGATATAGACGCCATGTGGCTCAGGGACTCGGGCCAGCAGGTATGGCCGTATCTCAGGTTCGCGAAGGACGACCCTGCCGTGCGGAATCTCGTCCGCGACCTGCTTGTGCGTCAGTTCGACTGCCTTTTGCACGACCCCTACGCCAACGCCTTCTACGACGACGAAAAGCGAGAGAGCCAATGGAAGAGCGACAAAACCGAAATGAAGCCGGGGGTGCACGAGCGCAAGTACGAGCTCGACTCCTTGTGCTATCCGCTGCGCCTTGCGCATGGCTATTGGAAGGCTACGGGCGACAAAACCCCCTTTGGCGACAGATGGCTCGATGCCGTCGGAACAGTCCTTGCGACGATGCGCGAGCAACAGCGGAAGGGCGGACAGAGGACGTCCTACCGCTTCGAACGCGAAAACGCGAAGGCGACCGACACCTTGACGAACGCCGGCTGGGGCCCGGAAGTAAAGCCCGTCGGACTGATAGCGAGCGCGTTCCGTCCTTCCGACGATTCGTGCACGTATCCGTTCCTCGTGCCGTCGAATTTCTTCGCCGCAGACGTCCTTGAGAAGACGGCGGAAGTCCTCGAGAGCGCGAACGGAGCGAAGCGCCTTGCGGACGAGTGCCGCGCCCTCGCCGGAGAAGTCCGCGAGGCGCTGCGCAGCCACGCCGTGGTCAAGACGGAGAAGTACGGCGAGATCTACGCGTTCGAGGTCGACGGACGCGGCGGGGCGCTTTTGATGGACGACGCCAACGCACCGTCCCTTCTTTCGCTTCCCTACCTGTGCGGCGTCGACAAGGACGATCCCGTGTATCTCAACACGAGGCGCTTCGTCCTGAGCCGCGACAACCCCTTCTGGTTCGAAGGCAAGGCGCTGAAGGGAATAGGCTCGCCCCACACGGAGAAGGGGCGCGTCTGGCCGATGTCGATCATAATGCGCGCGCTTACCGCCCAGACGTCCGGAGAGGCGAAAGAGTGCCTTTCGGCGCTCGCGAACTGCACCGCCGGAACCGGCTTCATGCACGAAGGCGTGGACGCGGACGATCCGGCGAAGTATTCGCGAAGCTGGTTCGCCTGGGCCAACACGTTGTTCGGGGAACTCGTCTGGAACATGGTGTCTCGCGGCGAGATAGAGCCGCCTCCGAACGATTTGTCCTCATGGGTGCGACCCGAAATCGGCACGGGCGGGAACGGGCATGCGTTTCCGGGCGCGGCATATCCGTTCGGATTGGTCCAGGCCGGACCCGACACCGGCTGCGACGGGTGGGGACATTGCTCGGGATACCGCTTCGAAGAGAAGGAAATCAAAGGCTTCTCGCAGACGCACCTCAGCGGCACGGGATGCACCGACCTCGGCGATTTCCTGTTCTTCCCGTATTGCGGCCCATCGCGCGAAGACGGTTTTTCGAGCGATTTTGACAAGGGTTCGGAAACGATGGAGCCCGGCTATTACGCGGTTGACCTCGGCAGGTCCAGGACGCGAGTGGAGGTTTCCGTAAGTCCGCACTGCGCGATATACCGCTTCACTTTTCTCGACGGAGGCGGCGCGAACATAATGTTCGACAACCAGTGGGCGATCGGCGATCCGGGCAGGGATCAGATGCACGACGTCAAGATCTCCGACGACGGCAGACGCAGATTCGAAGGCGAGAAGCGGCGCTGGGGATGGGTGCACAGGACTTTCGCATTCTCGCTTGAATTCGACAGGGACTGGTCCGGCTTTTCCGATCTGCCCGCCACCGGCGGCAGACGCGACGCGGGACGCCGCAATTTCCGGTTCGACATGAAGCGCGGCGAGACGCTGACCATGAAGATCGGCCTGTCTTCTGTCTCGCCCGGAAAGGCCCGCCGGAATCTCGACGCGGAAATCCCCGGCTGGGACTTCGCGAAGACGAAGGCGGACGCGAGGGCGGCGTGGAACGGGATGCTTTCGAAGATGACCGCCAAAGGCGGCGCGGCGGAACTCGAGACTTTCTACACCGCGCTGTACCATCTTTTCCTGCAGCCCGTGAACATGGCCGACGTCGACGGCGAGTATCGCGGCGACGAGGATATAGTCAAGAAGTCCCCCTGCGGCGAATACTACTCGACTTTCTCGTTCTGGGATACCTTCCGCGCGGCCAATCCGCTGTACACGATTCTCGTGCCGGAGAAGATAGCGCCGATGGTCGCGTCCTGCGTCGAGCACCAGAGCATCGCCGGATTCCTGCCGATCTGGGCGTTGTGGGGCAAGGACAACCAGTGCATGATCGGCACGCACTCGATTCCTCTGCTCGCCGACGCCTATTTCAAGGGACTTCTCGGCGGCAACGATCCGGAACGCGTTTACCGGGCCATACGCGCCACTCTGCGCGAGAACCACCCCCGCCGCCAGAAGGAGAACTGGGACGTGCTCGACAGATACGGATACTATCCATTCGACAAGATAAGGTCGGAATCCGTCTCGCGCCTGCTGGAATGCGCATACGACGACTGGTGCGCTGCGAAGATGGCGAAGGCGCTCGGACACGCGGATGACGCCAGGTTCTTCGCGAAGAGGGCGGGATACTGGAAAAACGTCATAGACCCTTCGACGGGATTCGCGCGCGGACGCGACTCGGCGGGCAACTGGCGCGAGCCGTTCAATCCGTTCGCGCTCGGACATGACGCAAGCCGCGAGAACGACTTCACGGAGGGCAACTCCTGGCAGTGGACGTGGCACGTGCTGCACGATCCGGAAGGGCTCGCCGCCGCGCTGGGCGGCAAGGCGAAGGCCGCCTCGAAGCTCGAAGCGCTCTTCGCACAGCCCGAAAAAGCGGAAGGCATGGGGTTCACTTCGGACGTGACGGGACTCATCGGACAGTACGCCCACGGCAACGAGCCAGGACACCATACGGCGTATCTGTTCAGGTATTTCGGCAAGGGCTGGCGCACGGAGGAGCTCGTGCGCGAGATCTGCGACAAGTTCTACAGGGCCGCCCCCGACGGGCTTTGCGGCAACGAGGACTGCGGACAGATGAGCGCATGGTACCTGCTTTCGGCGGCGGGATTCTATCCGCTGAACCCCGCGAGCGGCGAATACGTGCTCGGCGCTCCGCAGTTGCCGAAGGTGTCGTTCGATGTCGGGAACGGGAAGCGGTTCACCGTCTTGGCGAAGAACCTCTCGCGCGAAAACAAGTACGTGAAGTCCGTCAGGCTAAACGGTCGTCCGCTTGCGGGATTCGTCTTGAGGCACAAGGATGTCGCAAAGGGCGGAAAGCTGGAGTTTGAAATGAGTCCAGTCCGCGAGCGGAAAGGGGACAGGTGATGGTTCTTGCGGTAATCGCGGCCGTGTGGTTCGACGCGTCCGTCCCCGGATGCGGAGAATGGACCGGATCGTCGGACGCGGACAATCTCAAATACTCGCTGGTCGCAGCTCGTCCGGCGTCGGACCGTGTCGCGACGGTCCGCTTCTCGGCTCCTACGGAATGCGGAGAATATCTCCCGGAGCCGCAAGGCGGCGTTTCACTTGCAGCGTTCGACGGCAGTTTCTGGTGTCTTGCCGAAGAAGACGGCACTAACACATGGGCGCGCCTTTCGGGGGCGGCTCCAGACGGCGGGGATGCCGTGTCTATCTCGGTTTCGTTCAGGCTTTCCGGCGATTCGCTTGTCGCGAGATATTGCATAGGCCAAACTGTCCTCGTCGATGCGTCCTCGCGGGAATGGATTCCGCTCGCTTTCGGCGGCGACGCTGCGGAAGTAGCCTCGTTCGCCTTTGGCGGCGTCAGTAGCGTCGATTCCCTTGCCGGAGACTACGAAAGCGACGGTGCGACCGTCGCGTTTTCGTGCCCTGCGGTCGAGGGTGCCGCGCTCGTCTCCGCAAGCGTCGCGGGCACGGCGCTGGAAAAGGACTCAAGCGGCGCGTTCGTTGCCCCCGCCGGAAGCGTGGCGACGCTGGAGTTCGCCGCAGAGACAGGCTATTTGATAGGCTCGCCATACGCCGGCTACGCGGTGGGCTATGAGGATTCGGTCTGTCCGGAGGATTCGCTCCCGCGCGTCTATGCGGCGAAGGACGTCATACGCATAAACGAGATAATGGCGTCGAACGGCGACACGCTCGCGACCGCTCGGGGCGGCAAGGAGCTCGACTGGATCGAAATACGCAATTCGGCGCCGTTCGAAGTAGACCTCGCAGGCTGGTATCTTTTCGACGGCCCCGACAAGAAAATCTCGAAGTGGACGAAGATAGAAGGAGACTGCACCATTCCGTCCGGAGGCTGCAAGATTGTCTGGGCAGACAAGTCGTACGAATCGTTCGATGAGAGCGAGGCGTATGTGCGCATCGGACTTTCCTCTTCCGGAGAGCCGTTGTTCATCGCCGACACCGCGGGAGGACTGGTGCACAGGGTGGACTTCACCGAGGCGATAAAGGACTTTTCTCAGGGGATTGGACAGTCTGGCGGTCTAGTCTACTACAAAGCCCCCACTCCGGGCGCGGATAACGCCGAGGATGAGTACACGGCGCCGACGGATCCGGTCGAATTCTCCGTCGCGCATGGCTACAAGACGGATTCCTTCGAAGTCGAAATCTCTTGTCCGGCCAACGGCGAGGCGGAAATACGCTACACGCTCGACGGCACGTCGCCGACATCGGCAAGCACGCTCTACGAAAGACCGGTCGCAGTTTCCTCGACGACATGCCTGCGCGCAGCGGCGGTCGACGGACAAAGCATACTCCAGCGCGACAACGCGGCGACGTACATCTTCCTCGACGACGTGCTGTCGCAGGATTCATCGGTCCCCGAAGGGTTCCCCGCGGACGGCGAGGTGAACGGGCATGCGTTCCGCTACGGCATGGACCAGTCTGTCGTGAACGGGAAAGACGGCGAAAGGCTGGTGCGCTCGTTCACGAACGGAATCGACACCGTTTCGATTGTCATAGATCCGGCGAATCTTTTCGATTCCCAAACTGGCATATACGTGAACCCGCAAGGCGACGGGCGCGAGTGGGAGCGCGCGACGATGGTCGAATGGATCACACCGGCTTCGGGAGGCGACGGTTTCTCGGCCCCTGCGGGACTGAGGATCCGCGGAGGGGCGAGCCGGGGGAAGAGCTACGCCAAGCATTCGCTGCGGCTCTTTTTCCGCAGCTCCTACGGACTTTCAAAGCTCGAATATCCGCTTTTCGGCGACGAAGGCGCGTCGAAGTTCGACAAGGTCGATCTGCGCACTTCGCAGAACTATTCGTGGGCGAACGAGGACTCAATGAAAGACACGTTCGTGCACGAGGTGTTCTCGCGCGACACGCAGCGCGACCTCGGCGTGGCCTATACGAGAAGCCGTTACCTGCACCTCTTCATAAACGGCGTCTACTGGGGTCTCTACCAGACTCAGGAACGCGGCGACGAGAACTTCGCCTCCACCTATCTGGGCGGGGAGAAGGAGGATTGGGATGTCGTAAAGACGTCGGACTACATTCTCGGCGCGAGCGAAGGCACGATAGACGCATACCGCGCGCTCTGCGACTTCGCCGATCTCGGTTTCGACGACGCGAACTACATGAGGGCGCAGGGCCTGAACCCCGACGGCACGCGCAACCCCGCATACCCCGTGCTGCTCGATCCGGTGAACGTCATGGCGTACATGCTTGTGGCGCACTATACGGTGGACGCCGACTCCCCGGCGTCCGTATGGGGAAACCACGCCAACAACCTCTATGCGCTGCGCGACAGGGTTGACGGCGCGGGGCACGACGGCTTCGTGTTTCTCCGCCACGACGCCGAGCACTCGATGGGAACGGCCGACTCGACGGACAAGCGCGCTGCATACTGCCGCTACGACCAGGATCCTACGGGCTACGGGACTTCCGAGCGACACCGGACGTTCGCGTCCGTCGTCAACTTCACGCCGTCGGAGCTCCACATGAAACTCTGCGGCAACGTCCGCTACCGCATGGCGTTCGCGGACATGTTCTACAGGGAATGTCTGCGGGAGGGCGGAGCGCTGACGTGCGACGCCGTGTGGGCGCGGTTTTCGTCGCGCATGGCGGAAATCGACGATGCCGTCGTGGCCGAGGCGGCGCGGTGGGCGCGCAAGGGGCAGACGCGCGAGACCTGGCTCGCCGCGTGCGGCGAGTGCCGTGAGTTCATCGAAAACCGCATGCCCTTCATGCTTGCGCAGTACAGGGCGAGGGGCTGGTATCCAAGCGTCGATCCGCCAGTCGTACTCGGTGCGGACGGGCTGGCTCTCGCCGATGGATGCCCGGTTTCGGCGGGCGGCACGTTTGCCCTTGCAGGGAACGGCGAAATTTTGTATACTTTAGACGGTTCGGATCCCATGTCGGAGGACGGGACGGTGTCTGGCGGCGCAGTGCGCTACTCGGCTCCAGTGCGTCCGCCGCTTGTCCCTGCCACGCTTTGCGCCCGCGTTCTCTCGCAGGACGGCGAATGGAGCGCCATGGAGCGGCGAAACGTGTGGCGCGAGGGGTATGAAGGCCTCAAAGTCAAAATAAGGTGACTTTGTAAAGCGCAGGAGTGAATATAATGAATCTCGCCGAACACGACAGTGGAACGAAGCGCAGCGCGATATTTGAGGAGCTGCGCAGGAACATATTGGAAAAACGCTACGCAAACGGGAAGCTTCCGAGCGAGAGGGCCCTCATGCGCCGCTTTTCCGTTTCACGCACGCACATACGGTCCATTCTCGACGAGCTGAAGGTCAAGGGTTACATCTTCGCGCGGCAGGGCTCGGGCATGTACGTGTCGCGCCGCGCGAGGACGATGGGCGGGAAAATCGGGATAATGATAACCGGCGCCTTTCGCGAAGGGGAGGGAGGCGTCCTTCCGACTGTAATAGCGGAGTTCGCGCGCGAAGCCGGGAGAAACGGATACGGCGTGGAGATGGTCGAAGTTCTGCCCGACGGCGCGGCGAACTGGCAGGAGAAACTCCTTCGCATCGTGCGGAACCTGGTCGACAAAGGCGTTTCCGGAGTCATCTACCAGCCGATAGACTTCCCGGGCGACAGCCCTGCTGTGAACCGCTCGGTCCTTTCGCTGTTCGACAAGGCGGGCATCCCTGTTGCGCTTTTCGACTACGACATAGTGCCCACGCCGGAGAGGAGCGAATACGACCTGGTCGGCATAGACAATTTCGACGCCGGGCGGCTTATCGGGCAGTGCCTCGTCCGCAGCGGGGCGAAACGGATCGCCTTCATGATGGAGGACAACTGGTCCTTGAGCGTCCTCGGCCGTATGGAGGGCGTGAAGTACGCCGTTTCGATGTCAGGATGCGCGGCGCACGACTTCGCTATCTACTCGATGCCGGAGGATACGGCCGCGCTCAGCAGAATCCTCGGCAAGCGTAACCGCCCCGACGCGATAATATGCGGAAACGACTTTCTCGCCATAAGGCTCATGGCCGCGCTGGAGAAGCTGGGCATGCGGGTGCCGGAAGACTTGATGGTAGCGGGCTTTGACGACATACCTCTCGCGTCCCTTCAGAATCCTCCGCTCACGACCATACGCCAGCCCTGTGCGAGCCTCGCGCAGACGCTCTTTGCAGCCCTCTCGCGCCGAATGGCCGATCCGTCCCTCCCTCCTTCCACGATATACATGAACGCGACCTTGGTCGAGCGCGCCTCGACCATCCGGAGCACAACCCAGTCCACGCCGCCGCGTCGCAGACACGATGCGCGGCGTCCAAAAGAAAGAAGCAAGACAAAATGAAAATAGCCGTGGTCGCGGCGGCAGGTGCGATTGCCCTTGCCGCAGAAGCGCATGCCGACTCGCAGCCTCTCGATTATGTTCGTGCGACGACGGGTACGATCAATTCGTTCGCGTTGTCGGCGGGCAACGTGTATCCCGCCATCTGCCGTCCGTGGGGCGGTCCCATGTGGGCGCCTGTCACCAAGCCCGGACACAGCGAAGGGTGGTTTTACGACTACACGGGCACGCAGTTCTACGGCATGCGCCTCACGCACCAGCCGAGTCCGTGGATGAATGACTTCGGTCAGGTCACGGTAGTCCCCGTTTCGGGCCCGGTTGACGAGAAGATGGAAAGCCGCCGCAGCCATTTCAGCCACAAGTCGGAGACGATTCGTCCAGATTACTACCGCGTCTACCTCGGTGACAGCGACATCGGATTTGAGCTGACGGCAGCCAAGAGGTCTTGCGTCATGCGCATCACATACGGCGATGCCGAGAAGCCCGGCTTCGTCGTGGATGCAATGGGCGATGACGGAAAGGTTGAGGTCGACCGAGAGAAGCGGCGGGTCTATGGTGTTTCGGCACGCCGCGCGACGCCTGTGGCAGACGATTTCGGCAATCGGTTCGTCGTCGAATTCGACCGCGAGATCGTGTCCGTCGAAGGCGGCGGCTCATGGTGCTGCGTTCGTTTCACCCCCGCGAGGCGCGGCGACGTGCTTACGGCGCGGATGGCATCCAGCTTTGTCGACCGCGAATATGCCGTCGCCAATCTGGCCGAGGTCTCGGGCAGGAGCTTTGACGCCGTGCGCGCGGAGTCCGCAAAGGTCTGGAACAGCGTCCTCGGACGCTTCAAGGCCGAGACACCCGACATCGACCGAAAGCGCATGTTCTACACGGCGCTCTACCGCGCGTCGCTTTTCCCGCGCGCGTACTACGACATTGATGCGAGAACGAAGAAGGCGGTGCACCGGAGCCCCACGCCCGGCGGCGTCTTCGAGGGACCGTTCTATGTCGGGACGGGATTCTGGGATACGTTCCGCGCGCTTTTCCCGCTTCTCAACTTCGCCTATCCCGAGGTGAACGCGCTGATGACAGAGGGGCTCGAGAACAGTTGGAAGGAGGCCGGATGGTTTCCGGAGTGGTCGAGCCCAGGGCTTTCCGACTGCATGACTGGCAACAACTCCGCGAGCGTCATCGCGGACGCATGGCTCAGCGGCGCGCGCGGGAATGCCGATGCCGAGACGCTGTGGCAGGGACTTGTCCACGGCGCGAACAACCAGCATCCGAACCAGGGCGCGACCGGTCGCTGGGGCGTCGCGGACTACAATTCGCTCGGCTACGTCGCGCACGACCACGGCCGGCACGGAACGGTCGCGCGCACGCTCGAATACGCCTACGACGACTGGTGTATCTGGCAGTTCGGCAAGGCGATCGGCAAGAGCGA
>CAMZET010000040.1 GCA_947305825.1 uncultured Verrucomicrobiota bacterium | reverse complement strand
TCGCAGCACATGAACAAGGAAAAAGCCATGAACATGCTGCGCGCTCAGCTTTACGAATACTACGAAGACCAGAAGAAAGCCGAGATGGACCGCTTCTACGGCGCGAAGTCAGAGAACGGCTGGGGAAGCCAGATTCGCTCGTACGTGTTCTGTCCGTACACGATGGTCAAGGATTTGCGCACGGATTGCGAGACGTCGGACGTGAACGGCGTGATGGACGGCAACATACAGCCGTTCATCGAAGCGTGGCTGCAGATGAAAGCGGCGTCGTCGTAAACGCGTCGCGGCGTCGTCGCGACGCGAGCCGCACCTCGGTTTTCAGGCGCGGACGAAGTCTTCGACCGAATTGAGGTTCGGAATCTTTTCCAGAGGGAAAGAGACGCCGAAGAGTTCTTCGGCCTCCATCACGAGGCGCAGATGGTTCACGGAGTCCCATTGCGGGATGGAGCCGCGAGTTGCGGATGCGGCGGTTTCATTCGCCACGCCCATGACGCGGGCGGCGAATGCGGTGAAAGCGGCTCGGTAGAGGTCGCGTATCGTATGCATCTTGGCGAGTTCGTCGACGGAGAGCGGGGCTCGCCAATCGTTTTCCATGGCGACGAGAAGGCCGAACGCGACGAGCGAGCACCATTGCGGCGTTTCGCGGAAGCGCGTGTCGAGGCTGGCGCCGGGTTCTTCCAGGACGTCTGCGATTGATTCCAGGAACTTGTTCATGCTTTTTTGATGGCGTAGGCTCCCACGGCGATTGTACCGAGGAGCGAGAGGAGACCGAGAGCGCAGACCGGCGCCGGAGGCGTGGGCACTGGGGCCGGCGGCCTGCGTGGCGTCAGGTATTCCGCGACGACCATGTCGTCGCGGCCGGGGAAGGTGGCGAGAGGTATTAGCGTCTTGGAGCGCAGCATCGCCGCGCCTTGCGGCGTGGAGAATTGCTGGCGCGGCAGGATGGTCAGCTGCATCTCGGAGTTGCGGCGCTTGACTTCAGTGAGGTCGACGGGCGCGAGATAGAGATGGTTTACGCGGGCGAGGTCGCACGCGCCGACGAGAACGACGGCGAGCAAGGCGCTTCTTGCGAAGCGCATCCGCGCCGCGAAACGGGCGAGCAGCAAATCGATGCCGTATGCCGCCAAAACGACGATTGCGAATTCCGTCGCGTGATGCCATTTCACCGGTGCGCGGAGCGAGTCGAGAAACGGAACATGGAACACAATCCTGTAGACCGGCTCGCAGAAGCGACCAAGCGACAAGAGCCAGAAGACAAGCACCGCGCACGCGAAGAACGGCAAGTCGGCATAGACGCGGGAGAAATCTTTTCCGTCGGCGAAGTCGCCGCACTTCTTCTTCGCGGCTACGGACAGGAAGAACATGACTAGCGCGGCGAGAGCGAGGGCGCACGTAACGAACCCGACATAGAGCGAGTGCTGGCGGTAGTTGCCGCTTGGAGCGTCAATCGGGCGTCCAAGACGCCCCGTATACGGAGTGACGCCGCTCTTGCGCCGCGTGCCTATCGATAGCGTCAGCGGGCAGCTCGTGTCGCCGTGGATGCGCGGAATGAAGAATTCGAGCGTGTCTTCCGGCGGCATCGACCAGTTCGTGACGAAAATCCACTTCGCCTCTTCGTCGCTTTTGCCCTCGCCGCCGGAAAGCCCAGTCCCCTTCGACTCCTCCAGCTGCTTTTCGCGAGACGCGAGCGCATCCGTGAATGCCGTCCTGACGTTCGCCGCGCCGATTGCCGCGAACGCGAGCGCCGCGAGCGCGAGCGTTTTCCACGGCAGTTTCCTCTCGCGAACGCAGCACCACAGGAAATAGGCGCCGGCGAAAATCGCGAATATCATCCACAAATCCTGCTGGTGGCGGCAACCCCACGCCAAGACAGCGCCGAGCAGCAGCGCGTTCTTGGCTTTCCCCTTGCGCACCGCGCGGTCGGCGAGCCCGAACGCGAACACGCAATACGTCATGAGGCGGAACCAGCCAAGATGCCCCGCCGAATACAGCGAGAACCAGTAGCCGGAGAACGCCAGCAGAATCGCCGCCGAGTATGACGCCTGGCGACAGAGGCCGCGCCCGCGGCAATAGTAAACGAGACCGAGCGCCGCGAAATACGCGGCAAACGCGAACTGGAACTCCTGGCGGAAATACGGCGTGCCGAAGAACAGCAGCAAATCGTCTGGTATGAACTGCCAGTTCTTGAGGCAGGCGTCCGAGAAATACTGCGAAAGAGCGGCAAAATACCCCACGGGGTGGACCGTGAGGCAATCTGGCATCACAGGGGTGACGCCAGGAGACCAGGCGCCCCAGAACACATAGGCGGCGAGCGACGCGAAAACGGCGCTAAACGCCAGGAACCACGCGATGCGCGGCGTGACGGGGAGCCTGGGCTTTGGCATTTCCGTAGCGGGCGGCTACTAGTTGATGGAGCCGAGGGCAATCAACGCGAAGACCATGGCGAAGATGGCGACGGTCTCGACGATGCCGAGGGCTGCGAGGTAGTTGGTGAAGCCCTGGTTCGTTTCGGCCTGCGCGTCGCAGGCGGCGGCGCCGGCGCGACCCTGGAAGAGCGCCGAAAGCCCAATCGCGAGGCCCGCGAATATGCCGGCTATCAAGACGGGCGTGCCCGAACCGGCCGCCACCTTCCCTACCTTGCCCAGCATGATGAACATCAGAATCATCCCGTAGAGCGTCTGCGTAATCGGCGCGCCCACGAACGAGAGCAGCAGGAACGGCGCCGGCTTGCCCGCCGCGTAGCACTTCTTCCACGCCCCGACCGCCGCCGAAGCCGCAAAGCCCGTGCCGAACGCGCTCCCCGCGCCCGCAAGCCCAAGGCACGCTATCGCGCCGGCCACTATCATCGCTGCATCACTCATCTTCTTTCTTCCTTTCTAGGGTTTGTTTTACTAGGGTTTTGTTTAGATTGGTTTTATGGCTATGCCGCTTCCGCTTCAGACCGCCTCCTTGGCCGAACGGAACGGACTGAATGCGTATCCAGCCCACGACACTCCCTTGTGATTGGAGAATTCGAGCGTGTTCAAGCGCACCGCGTGAACGAGAATCGACAACCCCGCCATCGCAAGGTTCAGCCCGTGCCCGACCACGAGAATCGCGACCATCGCCACCGACATGACGGCCTTCAGCCATATCGCGTCCGCTCCGGCGACGAGCCCCGTCGCCATCTGGTTGAAGTTCTCCGCGACCTTGACGGACGCGAGCCCCACCGCGAAAAGTCTCACATAGCTGATTATGTCGCCAAGCGCGCTCATTATGTTTAGCGGCAGCATTCCGAGTTCCGCGCCGCGCGTCTTGAGTTCCGACGGCTTCACCGAGAAGGCGAAAACAAGCAGTATCGAAACCGCGCCGAGCACAATACCCCACTTCGGAACGCCGTCGAATATGCCTACGATGGAATTCGTGACGAGATACATCATGACGAGGACTCCCGCCCAGCCGAGTTCCGCCAGGGCCGTGGAGTCCGGCGCCTTGCACGCGGCGTTCCAGAGGCGGGCGAGCACGAGATGCGACGCGCCAATCGTGAAGCACAGGAGCATCATGTTGTGGTAGCTCGGGTCCGCCAGCCACTTCACCGTCGGCCACGAGGCGCAGCACGGCAAGTTCGCGCCGAACCACGTGTTGGACAGCAGCCCCCACGCCACCGTCGCGAGCGAGAACACCGTCAGCAGCACGAGCCAGCTCTTCGCGACCGCGTTCGGCTTGGCCGCCCGGCGGTACTTGAACCAACCCCACATCGTCGCCGCGAGGAAAATCGCACCGTACGCGCCGTCGCCCACGAGCATCGCGAAAAAGAGCGAAAAGTAGCACATGAACGGCACAGAGACGTCCGCCTCCGTATAGGCCGGGGAAATCCCAAGCCCGTCGAAGAGGGCCTTGACGGGGCGGAAGAGGCGCGGCGGCTCGATTAGCGTGGGCGGCGTCTCGCCGGCCGCCGGCTCGCGCATCAGCAAGCCCCAGCCAGCCTCGCGTGCCGCTCTGCGCACTTCCCCAGCCCTCGTCACGGGAACCCAGCCCGACACGAACGACACCGCGCCAGACCTTTCCATCAACTCCTTCGCCGCGCTGAACGCAACGCGATCCGCCAGTTCCGGATACTGCGATGTTATGCACTCCTCGTCCGACGACGCCAGTCGGCTGTCGATGGAGAGCATCTCGCTTTCGAGTGCCGCGAAGTCGGCCTTCATCTCCGAAAGCCTCTTCGGCGGCAGTTCGTCAGGCAACTCCGCCACTTTGCGGAGTTCGTCGGCGCCAATCTCCTCCATCAGAGACTTCGCCAGAGCCGGGTCGAAGTCGCCATACGGCTCGAAGCGGCGAATCTCCTTGGCGAGCGCTTCGGCCTGCGCCGATGCTTCTTCGCGCCGCGCCGCGAGAGCGAGCACGTCGGCCACCGTGCACGGCACCAGGTCGAGCGAAGCGGCGTATTCCTTCGCCTCGCGCGCCTTCCGGATTGCACGGACGGCCTTCTCGGCGTCGGCCGCCGCGCCGCGCGCCGCCGTCACCTCCGCGCCCTGCGAGCGCGTCAAGTCCAGATGCACCGCCCCAAGCGAACGCAGGCGAGCCAGGCTGCTCTCCGCCTCCCCGGCGACACACACCAAATCGAGATGAAGCATCTTTACTATCATTGCTCTGCCTCCGGCACCCTGGACTTCGCTATCTTGCCGCGCGTCACCGCAGCCGTCTGCTCATCCCCGAGCGCTATCTTGATTACGCGAATCGCCTCCTTGCACTCGGGAATCTTGACCTTCTCGAAAAGATTCACCCTCTGGCTCGTCGTCTGCAGCTCTTCTTGGACGAGCCGCCGCTGCTCCTCGTAGACAGTCCTCTCGCAGCGCAGCGTCATGACTTCGACCGCCGCGCGCGCCGCATCGTCCAGCCATGCCGGCGTCGACCAGGCGTCTATTTCGCGGACTTTCGCGTCTATGGACTCAAACGTCGGTATGGCGACGCCGGCGATGTTGGCCGAGCCGGTATTGACCCCGTTGAGCACGACAAGGCCATCGAGAAGCGAAGCGTCCGTCGCGAAAAGCCCGGCCCACCTGTCCAGCGCCGAGCGCACTTCGCGTTCGCGCGCGCCGACTTCCTCCGCCTTCGCCGTTATCCCCGCTATCTCGCTTTGCAACTGCTGCTTCTTGAGCTGAAGCATAGGCAGGAAGCGCTGAAATCGCTTGAGCGCGTCCGTCTGAGCCTTCAACTCAGTCTTGGTGAGTTTTATTTTAGCCATTACGTCTCATATTATACCATAAATTCCGCTGCCGCGCCTAAGAGGCCGTTGCGCTCGCTCCAGGGGCGGCAGCATGGAATATCATGCTTCCCTATTGATTGTCGCGGGGATTTGGCATGCTGTGCCGCGCCTTAGTCGAAGGCGTACTGGCTCAAAAGCGGGAAGAGCTGCGGGTTCGCCTTGACCACGTTCTCGTATTTCAGCAGATAGTCTTCGTTCGAGATTTTGTCCGCCTCGAGGATGAACGTTTCGCTAATCTTGTTGCGCAATTCGTTCTTGGTTTCCTGGATGGCCATGTAGTCGCCGCCGTTGTTGGATGCCTCGAGCACCTGTAGCTCGAGGCTCTGCATCTTCTGGCGGTTGGCGCAAAGCGGGTTCGTCATGCGCTGCAGCAGGTCGGCCTCCTTCTTGAGTCCGTCGCGGATTTTGATGGCGTCCTCGGTGAGTTCGCCGTTGGGTCCGCGCAGGAAGTCGAAATACCTGTCGTCGAATTCCTTGGTGCGGCCGATGTCGAGGCAGTCGGCGGCGTTGAGGAGCTGTCCCTCGAGGGTGTCGCTGCCGGAGACGGTGACCTTGCGGCCGTTCTGCTGGACGATTTGCTGCTTGTTGATGCAGCCGGCGAGTTCCTTTTCGTAGACCTCTCCCATGGCGTCGGGGCCTGTGGCGTTCTTGAGCGCGGCGACGGTGGCGTTGGAGGACTCCTTCTCCCAGATGTCGTCGCCGAGGCCGGCGCGGCCGAGGTCGTGCCCGGCGATGCCGCAGAGCACGGCGTTTTTGTCGACGCTGACGCCTTGAGCTTTGAGGATGTTGCACATCGTGTTCGCGAAGAAGTATGCGCGGATGATGTGGCCGCGTCCGTGCACGGAGATTCCCCTTTCCGCGCCGGTGAGCTCCTTCTGGCGGTAGGGTTCGAGGACGCCGAGGAGGAAGTTGCGCCGTTCTGCGGCGTTCTGCGGCATCAGGTCGGGTCTGGCCGGAGCCGGGAACTGCGGGAAGCCTGGGAATTTCTTCTCGAAGGCGGCATGGAATTCGGGCGAGGCGAGCCTGAGCGTGTCGCGGACTCCGGACTGTACGAGCGTCAAGTCGCCGGCGAAGGCGCGTGGGGGCGGCGGCGCGACGATGCCAGCGGCGGTGGCGACGTTGAGCGCGTCGGCGCGGAGCATCCTGAACATGGCGGAGACGGCGCCGGCGCCCTGCACCTCGTCTTTGGCGCCCCAGGTCGCTATGGCTGCGAGCTGGCCGTGGAGCGCGCGCATTTCGAGGGAGTCGAGGCGGCCGAACGCGGCGGAGAGCGCGGCCGGCGTTATCGGCGGCTGGGCGTTCTTCAGCATCGCCACCGACAGCTTCGAGATACGCTGCATCTGGACGGTCATCGCGTCGTCGGCGATGCGCCCGCCATCATTCTTCGCGAGTGCGGTGAATTCGGCGTCCGCGTCCTTCGCGAGCGTCGCCAGGCGCGCCAGCAGCTGCTGCGAGTCGAGAGGCGGCTCCGCCGTCGCCACCTCGTTCAGGAACGCCGCGTGCGCTTGGACGTGCTTGTGCAGCAACCTGACCTCCGCGCCGGAACCGATGCCGGGTGTCTCGCAGAGAAAGTCGACGAACGCGTCGAACTGCGCCTTGCTGTCGAAATGCAGGTCTTTCAAAGCGGAAAGATTCTTCTTGAGATAGCGCGTGGCGTTGACGAGAGTGTCGTTGAGCGCACTGTTCACGCACTGCACGGCGCTAGAACCGCCGCCCGCCACCAGCCGCTTCACCTTCGCCTTGAACGCTTCGGTGGACTTCGCCAGAGCCTCGCCCTTGAGTTCGGCTTTCACTCCAGGAGGAAGCTCGTAGATTTCCACACTGTCCTTCATCGCCTCCATGCGTTCCTGTACGGCCTTGTTCGGGTCTGCGAGGGCTTTGGCCATGAGCGAATCGAGTTTTGCCTGGTCGATATGCTTGGCGCCAAACTTGTCCTGCTCGGCTTTGAGGTCGGCCTGGATGCTGAGGGCCTTGTCGTCGAACTCTTCCTTGATGACGACCTTGATGCCGGTCTGACTCTCGAATTGCTTGAGTTTGGCAATGTAATCGGCGTTCTTGACTTTGTCTGGCGAGAGGCCGAGGTCGACGCGGATTTCGGCGATGTCCCTTAGCGGCATGATTTGGCCCTGTATTTGCGCTTCGATGTATTCCGGGCCGTCGAACGTGAAATTGGGCGTCTGTCCGGCGCGTTTCTTCATCGCCGCCTGGGCGAGCGCGTTGCCCGTCACGTCGCCGAGCTGCGGCAGAAGAGCCTCCATGTTGTCGTGCGTCACCATCTTCGAGCGCATCGCTTCCTTGTCGCCGAAGCAGTCATACAGGAGAGCAAGGAAGTATTTCTCGCCGTCTTCCATCACGCTCTTGTCGTTGCGTGCGATGACGTTCTTTATCGACTTCGGGATCGAGCGCGGATCGAGACCGTCGCCGATGAACTTCACGTTCCTGCCCTCGAGCTTGTCGAACCACTCATCCAGGTCTTTGCGCTCCTGCGAATCGGGGTTTTTCAGCAGCGTCTTGAGTTCGTCGGGGATGCCCTTGGCGCCGTCGAGAAGCGCGAACACGTTGGCGCGGCGCTCCTTGTTCACGACCATGGCCGTCGAGAGGAACGTGTCCATGAGCGTATAGGTGGCGCGCTTGGCGACTTCCGGTTTGAGGACGATGACGGCGTTGCCGTAGACCGGCGAACCGCCGCCGTAGCCGTGCTGCACGTTCAATGCGCCGTATACGGGGCGTTCGTCCGCCTTGATTTCGTGGCCGGCCATTTCTGGGAAGAGGACTTTCTCGACGCTGTCGCGCTTCTCCAGATAGCCCTCGCCTTTCGGGACCAGCCCCTGGTCGTTCAGGTGCCAAATGTTGGCGAGGGGCTTCGTGGGGTCGGCGAGGACGGACGTGTCGCCGGCGAGGATTTCAATCGGGATGTTGATGGTTAGTTCCGCCGAGCGCAGCACGTCGGCCATTTCCTTGACGTGGACGTCGTCGAGCTTGCGAGCGGCGAGGCGGCCGCTTTCCGCCGCTGCCGTCTTCTCGCGAGTGTTGGCGTTGGTGGAGGAGACTTCGGCGAGGATGGTCATGTTCGCGGCCGTGATGTCGTTCTTGTGGACAGGCTTTGCGGCGGCGGCTCCGGCGGCGCCGTATTCAGCGGAGAGCTTCTGCGGCAGCGCGACGTTGTCCTCGTTAAGGGTGGCGTCCTGGGGATTGGCGGCGCGGAGGTCGCCGAGGGTGGCGGCGGCGGCGCGGTTGCCGATTTCCTTGAGCACGAGAGCCTGCAGGTTGAAAAGGCGCGAGGCCGCCATGCGCGCGTCGCCGGCAGCCTTGTTCGTCTGCCCTTCGCGTAACAGCGCCGTCTGCAGCAAATCCATCTCCGGCGTGTTGAACTTCTGGAATATCCTCGAAAGCTCCTCGTTCGAGAGGTTCTCCACCGCTTGCGTGAACATCCATAGCCCGTCCGCGTCCTGCTTCTGCGCCGCGTCGAGCCGGTCGAGTTTCGCAAGCCGGTCGAAATGCGTCTGCTGCGCCTTCAGGAGTCCGAGGAGCGCACCGGCGTCGAGCGACTTGGCCGAAGCGAGCGTCTTCAGCACGTCGTTCGCCGTCTGTTGGATTCCGGCGAAGCCACGCGCCACCTTCGTGGCCGTCTTGAATCCTGCGAACGGCACGGACGCCGACTTTATCGCGTCGAGGCGTATCGGGCTGCCCTTGCCAAGCTGCACGTAATGGCTGCCAAACACACCGACGGACTTGTCGATCCCGCGCGACTGCAGCTCCTGCATCACCGCCACGTCGGGACGTATCGTTATGGACATTGCTTCCCCCTTTCTTTTGAAGTTCCCGAATGCGTCACACCTGGATGAACGAGCCCATCATGAAGCCGAGATGTCCCGGCGCGTCGCCGGCATTCGCGCCGCCTCCGCCGTCGAACGCCGCGCCTGCGGCGCCGAAAGAACCTGCCTCGCCGCCGCCGATGTCCCCGCCCGCTCCCTCGGCAAGGCGCCGCTTCCAGCGTATCGCCTGCCCAAGAAATTCGTTTATCTCCTTCTCAAGCGCCGCTCCGGACGCGAACTCGCCGTACCGCTTCCAGATAAGCACCTTGCCGAGCTGGCGGTTTATCGCGAACGCCGCCCCGTTCGCGCCCGAAAGCGACGCCTCCAGCAGCGAGCGGCATTCGCCTTCGCGCAACGCCCCAGCGTCGGCGATTTCGCTCTGGAAATACACGACACCCTCGGCGCCGTCGGGAACGAACGATACCTCGTGCTCGCCGTCGAACAGGAGCGTCACACTCCCTGACTCGTCCGGCTCGAGCGCTCCAAGTCCGATGCGCGATGCTATTTCGTTCAATGCTGCGATGAATTCCATACTCTGTCTTCTTCGTTTGTCTGCTGCAGCATATTATACCATTTTTCCGTCTCGCCCGCCGCACCGCTGAAAGCATCAGCCTCCAAGATGCACTCTGCAGCATGCCGGATTTGAGGTTTGGGAATCCACAATCGAGGTGGCACCACGACACTTGCGAGGTGGCACCACGACACTTGCGAGGTGGCAC
>CAMZET010000039.1 GCA_947305825.1 uncultured Verrucomicrobiota bacterium | reverse complement strand
CGGCGTCCGCTGAGGCTCTCGTACGCCTTGACGTATATGTCGCGGGTGCGGGCAATCACGTCGTCGGGCAGCGCCGGGCCCGGCGGCTGGTGGTTGAAGTGGATGGAGTCGAGCCAGTCGCGCACGTACTGCTTGTCGAGCGACGGCGGATTCGAGCCGACCGCGTAGCTCTCCTGCGGCCAGAAGCGCGAGGAGTCGGGCGTCAGGACCTCGTCGGCGAGGATGAGCGAGCCGTCGGCGTCCCGGCCGAACTCGAACTTGGTGTCGGCGATGATGATGCCGCGTTCGCGCGCATAGTCTGCGGCGCGCGAATAGAGCGAAACCGTTGCGTCGCGCAGCCTCGCCGCCAGCTCCGCCCCCACCAGCGCCTCGGTCTGCGCGAACGAAATCGCCTCGTCGTGGTCGCCAATCGCCGCTTTCGTCGTCGGCGTGAACAAAACCTCGTCGAGCTTGGAAGCGTTCTCGTAGCCGGCGCGGAGCTTCTCGCCGTTCACCGTGCCGCTCTTCTGGTATTCTTTCCAGCCGCTGCCGGTCAGGTAGCCGCGCGCTATGCACTCGACTTCGACCATATTCACCTTGCGCACCAGCATCGAACGCCCGCGAAGATCGTCCGCGTACGCCCGCAGGCTCTCCGGATACTCCGCCACGTCCGCCGTCACCAGATGGTTCTTCATGCCGAGGAATTCCATCCAGAAGAGCGAAAGCTGGTTCAGGACCTTGCCCTTGCCGGGCACGCCGGTAGGGAGTATGACGTCGAACGCGCTGATGCGGTCCGTGACCACCATCAGGAGCTTGTCGCCGAGGTCGAAGACGTCGCGGACCTTGCCGCTTTTCGCCTCAAGACCCGGAATGGCGCATTCGAGCAGCGCCCCGTTTGCATCGTATTTCATTTGCGGACTGTTTCGTTGTGTTTGAATTGCCGGTAATTATACCATATTCCCTGCGAGTGCGCTTTGCCGCCGCTGCGGGCCGCCGTCAGAAGAACAGGTCGCGTTCGCCGCGGCAGGTCGCCTCGTACTGCTTCAGCACGGTCGGATAGAACTTCGGCAGCCATTCCTTTATGCCGGCGAGTTCCTTCTCGATGAGCGCGTCGCCGATGCGGCGCGTCTCGTCGCTCGCGAAATCGTCCAGCCATTCACGGAACGTGAGCACGGCGTTGATTTTGCAGAACTTCCCCTCGCGCCCCGTCTTCAGCGCATCCATGATGCAGCCTCCCGTCCTGCCGCAGCGGTAGCCCGCCGTGCAGAACGACGTGATGATGCCGCGCGACGCCAGATAGCGCACCATTTCGTCGATGGACCGGTTGTCGCCGAGCATGAACTGCTGGCGCTCCTTCTCCTGGTGCGCTTCGTTCGCGAAGTCGCTGTAGCCCTTGATGGCGATGTTGGAGGAGCAGTCGAGCTGCGTCATGCCGTGGTCGAGCACGCGGTTGCGGCTTTCCGGGCTTTCCCTCGCCGTGACAATCATGCCGGTGTAAGGCACGGATAGGCGGGCGATGACGAGTATGCGGGCGAACGTCGCGTCGTCGATGAGCCAGGGGCTTTCCTCGGGGACGCGCGTGCCGCTCGCCGGCTCCAGGCGCGGGAACGAGAGCGTGTGCGGCCCGATGTTGAACCACCTCTCCAGGTCGCGCGCGTGCATTATCGTCGCCAGAAGCTCGAAGCGCCAGTCGCAAAGCCCGTACAAGACCCCGAAGCCCACGTCGTCCACCCCCGCCTCCAGGCAGCGGTGGAAGCACGTCGTGCGCCAGTCGTAGTTGCCCTTGACCGACCACGCCGGGTGCATCGACTCGTAGAGCTTGCGGTTGTAGGTTTCCTGGAAGACCTGGAACGTGCCGATGCCGACGGAGCGCAAAACCTTGAGGTCGTCTACGGGCAGCGGCGCGGCGTTCACGTTCACGCGCCTGATGCCGACGGGCGCGCCCGTGCGCGGCGCCTTCACCTGCCGCGAATAGCACGTCTCAATCGTCTCGGCGATGTATTCGGTCGAGGTGGAAGGGTGTTCGCCGTAAACCGCAATCAGCCGTTTGTGCCCGATGCGCCCGGCGAGGACGTCTATTTCCTCCTTGAGCTCGTCCATCGTCAGCACGCGCCGCTTCTGGAGCGAGTTGCCCTCGCGGAAGCCGCAGTATTTGCAGCCGTTCACGCACAGGTTCGACATGTAGAGCGGCGCGAACATGACGATGCGGTTGTCGTAGACCTTGTGCTTGATGCGGTCGGCCGCCGCGCGCATTTCCTCGAAGAGAGCCGGGTCGGTCACCTTCATCAGTTCCGCCGTCTCTTCCGGCAGGAGCGTCTCGCACGTCTCTTCGCTCTTGGCGATTATTTCGCGCACCTTCGCCGGGTCGGCCGGCGAAGAGTCGATGCGCTCTATTAAGGAGTTGATGAGGTTTTCGTCGATGAAGTGCTTGCCGCCGGGCAGGTACTTGTCGATTTCGCGCTGCACGATGAAGTTTTTCGTGTAGTCGGCGGCGTCTGAAAACTTCCTTATGTTCGATGTGTCGGCCATGGCAGTGCAGCGGGTCAAATCAGGCCGCGCTTTATGAGGTGTTCGGCTATTTCGACGGCGTTGAGGGCGGCGCCGCGCAGCAGCTGGTCGCCGGACACGAACATTTCCAGCCCCTTGCGGTCGTTGCGCGAAATGTCCTGGCGGATGCGCCCGGCGAGCACGTCGTATTTCGCCGTCGCGTCCAGCGGCATCGGGTAGCCGCCGTTGAGCGGGTCGTCCACCACCTTGACGCCTTCTGCCGAGCGAAGTATTTCCCTCGCCTCCTCCGGCGTGACGTCCTCCTCGAACTCCAGGTTGAGCGACTCGGAGTGGGCGCGCGCTATCGGCACGCGCACCGACGTGCACGAGAGCATGAGTTCCGGCGCGTGGAGCATCTTCCTCGCCTCGTTGCGCATCTTCAGCTCCTCGAGCGTGTACCAGTTGGTCTCGTCGAACTTGTCGATGTGCGGTATGAGGTTGTAGGTGAGCTGGTGCTGGAACGCCTTGACGGTGAGGGGCTTGCCCTCGACGTATTCGCGCATCTGCGTCTCGAGTTCGGCGAGTCCCGGGGCCCCGGCGCCCGACGCCGCCTGGTACGTCGAGGCAATCAGCCTCTTCAGGCGCTTGGCGCGGTGCAGCGGCGCTACCGCCTCCAGCATGATTGCCGTCGTGCAGTTGGGATTCGCAATCACGCCCTTGTTCCAGTCCAGGTCTTCGGCGTTCACCTGCGGCACCACGAGCGGCACGTCCGGGTCCTGCCGGAACGCGCGCGAGTTGTCTATCATCTTTGCGCCGGCCTTCACCACCGCGTCCTTCAACGCGACCGCCACGTCCGTCTTCCCCGCGAACAGCACTATGTCGAAGCCGGCGAAACTGTTCTCGTCGGCCTTGAGGACATGGTACGTCTCGCCGAGAATCTGCTCGTCGCGTTCGCGCGAGGCGAACACCTGCACCTTGCCGCAAGGGAAGGCGCGCTCTTTCAAAACCTTTATCATTTCCGTCCCGACGGCGCCGACGCCGACGAGACCGACATTGTACTTCTTCATTGCTTTGGTCCGTTCTGGAAATCTAGTGTCGCGAAATAGTCGTCGAGCGTCTCGGCGCGGCGTATCTGGCGCACGGAGCCGTCGCTCTCGAGGAGGAGTTCGGCGGAGCGGAGCTTGCCGTTGTACTGGAAGCCCATGGCGTGGCCGTGCGCGCCCGCGTCGCATATCACCACCAGGTCGCCGCGTTCCAGCACCGGCAGCACCCGTTGCACCGCGAACTTGTCGTTGTTCTCGCAAAGGCTCCCCGTCACGTCGTATACGCTGGTCTCCGTCGAGCCTTCCTTCCCGGGAACCACGATTTCGTGGTACGCCCCGTACAGCGCCGGCCTCATCAGATTCGACATGCAAGCGTCCAGCCCCGCGTAGAGACGGTACGTGTTCTTTATGTGCCTTACACGCGATACGAGGTAGCCGTAAGGACCCGTTATGCACCTCCCGCACTCCATGTAGAGCCGCAGCGGCTTCATCCCGCGCCCGGTCACCAGCTCCTTGTACGCCTTCTCTATGCCCTTGCCGACGTATTCGAGGTCCATCGCCTTCTGGTCGGGCTTGTAGGGGATGCCGATGCCGCCGCCGATGTTGACGAATTCGAAGTCGATGCCCAGGCTTTCGTGGATTTCGGCGGCGAGCGAGAAGAGCATCCGCGCCGTGTCGATTATGTATTCAGGGTCTAGCTCGTTTGAAGCGACCATCGTGTGCAGGCCGAAACGCTTGACGCCGGCGGACTTCATCCTGTAGTAGCACGTGAAGAGCTGTTCGCGCGTGAAGCCGTATTTCGCTTCCTCCGGCTTGCCGATGATGGCGTTGCCGCCTTTGAGCGGACCCGGATTGTAGCGGCAGCACATGACGCGCGAGGCGAGTTCCTCCGGCGCCGCCGCCTCCGCCCCGACGCTTTTCAGCAGGAAATCCCAGTGCGTTATGTCGTCCAGGTTTATTATCGCGCCCAGCTCCCACGCCTTGCGGAATTCCTCGGCCGGCGTGTCGTTCGACGTGAACATGATTGACTCGCCAGTGTTGCCCACCTTCTCGGCGAGCACGAGCTCCGCCATCGACGAGCAGTCCGACCCGAAGTCGAATTCCTTGAGGAGGGACATGAGGTGCGGGTTGGGAGCCGCCTTTACCGCGAAATATTCGCGGAACCCCTTGTTCCAGGCGAAAGCGCGCCTGAGGCGCTTGGCGTTCTCGCGAATCGCCTTCGCGTCGTATATGTGGAACGGCGTCGGCCACGCGGCCGCTATCTCCTCCAGTTTCTCCCGGTCAAATGGCAGTTTTCTCATGTGCATCCTTATGGCGTTTGGCCGCGTATTATACCATTTTCCGCCGTTCCGTGCTTGACCCGGGTCCAGGGCGTGGCTGGACCCGGGTGTAGCGCGTTGCCGGACCCGGGTGTAGCGTGTGGCTGGACCCGGGTGTGGGGCGGTGCGCGGCGGCGGCGCGGGCGGCGGCCTTTGAGCCGCCGCGCCGGATTAATGGTATAATATCCGCCTTTCAAGGAGGAGGGACAGAAAAACGATGAAGAAGCTTTTGAGCGCGAACGAGGCGGTGGCGCACGCGGCGGCCCAGGCGGGCTGCGCGGTGGCGAGCGCGTATCCGGGCACGCCGTCCACGGAAATCCTGGAGAACGTCGCTAAGTTCAAGGATGTTATCCGCTGCGAGTGGGCGGTGAACGAGAAGGTGGCGATGGAGACGGCGATAGGCGCGTCGATGGCCGGAGCCAGGGCTTTGACGGCCATGAAGCACGTCGGGCTCAACGTGGCGATGGACCCGCTGATGACGTTCACGTACGTGGGCGCGACCGGCGGCATGGTAATCGTCTCGGCCGACGATCCTGGAATGCACTCTTCGCAGAACGAGCAGGACAACCGCAATCTCGCGAAGTTCGCCCGCGCGCCGCTCTTCGAACCCGCCGACAGCCAGGAGGCCTACGACATGACGCTGGCGGCGTTCGAGGTCTCCGAGCGTTTCCGCGTGCCGGCGATAATCCGGCTGACGACGCGCACGAGCCATTCGTCGACGCTGGTGGAGCTCGGGGCGTTCGCGCCTGCCCGCCGCGACCTCATCCCTTACAAGAAGGACATAACGCGCAACATACCCGTGCCTATGTTCGCCCGCGGCCAGCGGCTCGCCGCGCAGAAGCGCACGGAAGCGCTCTCGGCAGCCGCGAGCGAAAGCCCTCTCAACAAGGTATTCATGCCGGCGGACGGCGCGTCCAAGCCGTTCGGCATAGTCACGAGCGCCGTCGCCTTCCAGTACGTGCGCGAAATCTTCCCCGATTTCCCGGTCTTGAAGCTGGGCTGGACGAACCCGCTGCCGAAGGCGCTCGTGCGCGACTTCGCTTCCAAGGTGGCCGCTCTCGTGGTGGTCGAGGAGCTCGACCCGTTCCTGGAGGAGCAGCTGCGGGCGATGGGGCTGAAGGTTCTCAGCCACGAGACGGAGTTGAACATGCTCGAGCTCAACGCGGACCGGGTGCAGAATCTGCGGCACGAGCTTGTGGGTGACGTCGCGGAGGCGAAGGCGGCGCCGGCGGGCGCGGGGGCGGGGCTGCCGACGCGGCCGCCGGTGCTGTGCGCCGGCTGCGGACACCGCGGCGTGTTCTACGTGCTCTCCAAGCTGGGCGCGACCGTGACGGGCGACATCGGCTGCTACACGCTCGGCGCGTTCCCGCCTCTGAACGCGATGGACTCCACGATTTGCATGGGCGCGTCCATCGGCAATGCGGCGGGCATGAAGAAAGCCGGTCTCAAGGGGCGCGTGTGCGCTGTCCTGGGCGACTCCACCTTCTTCCATTCCGGCATGACCGGCGCGCTTTCCGCCCTCTACAACGGCACGCCAGTCACTACCGTCGTCCTCGACAACCGCATTACGGCGATGACAGGCCACCAGGACAACCCCGGCACCGGCAAAACCCTCGCCGGCGACCCCGCGCCCGTCACCGACATTGCCGAAGTCGCCAAGGCGATGGGCTACAAGAAGGTCGCGCGCGTGTCGGCCGACGACCTGGGCGAACTCGAACGCGTCTTGAAGGACGCGATGGACGGCGACGAGGGCGCTCTGGTTATCGCGTACGCGCCGTGCCGTATCGCGGCGAAGCTCACGAAGGAGGGGCTTTGCGAAGTGGACCCCGCGAAGTGCAAGGCGTGCGGAGCGTGCTTCAAGATGGGGTGCCCGGCGATGACGCGAGGCAAGGAGCTGCGTCCGGGCGCGTTCCAGATGGTCATCGACCCAAGCCAGTGCGCCGGCTGCATACAGTGCAGCCAGGTGTGCAAATTCGGCGCAATCAAGCGCGTCAGGTAGGATGTGGCGGCCATGACGAAGGTCTATCTGCGGAAAGGGCGTGAGAAGAGCGTCCTGCGGCGGCATCCGTGGGTATTTTCGGGGGCGGTGGACGATGGCCGAAGCGGCGCGGAGGTGCAATCCGGCGAGACGGTCGAGGTCGTTGACGCCGGAGGCGGGCGTCTTGGCTTTGCGTGGTATTCGCCGCAGAGCCAGATACGCCTGCGCATGGTGTCGTTCGGCGCGGATGGCGCGCGCGGCGACGGCGAGGGGCTTGTCAAAAGCCTGGTGGCCGCGTCGGTGGCGCGGCGCGGCGCACTCGCCGGCGGTGAGAATACCGCCGCAAGGCTCGTCAACGCCGAGAGTGACGGCCTTCCGGGCGTCGTCGCGGACCGCTACGCACGGCACGTCGTCTGCCAGTTCACTTCTGCGGGAGCGGAGCGCAACAAGGCCGCTATAGTCGCCGCACTCATGGAATGCGTGCCCGGATGCCTTGGCGTGGCGGAGCGAGCGGACGCCGACGCCAGGCGTCGCGAGGGGTTGGCGGAGGGCGGGTTCGCCGTGCTCGCCGGCGAAGAGCCGCCGCCGCTCGTCGAAATAGCCGAAGGCCCAGTGCGCTACCTCGTCGACGTGCGCAACGGGCACAAGACTGGCTTCTATCTCGACCAGCGCCTGGCGCGCGAGGCGGTGGCCGCGCTCGCCCGGGGCCGCGACGTCCTCAACTGCTTCTCCTATACGGGCGGCTTCGGGCTTTGCGCCGCCGCCGCCGGCGCCGCTTCAGTCACGCAGGTCGACGCCTCGCAGGACGCTCTCGACCTCGCCGCCAGAAACGAACGCTTGAATGCCGCCGCCGCCGGAGACCGCTGGTGCGCGCGCTTCGACTACGTATGCGCCGACGTCTTCAAGTATTTGCGGCAGTGCCGCGACGCGCGCCGCTCCTGGGATTTGATCGTCCTCGACCCGCCGAAATTCGCCGAGACGCGCTCGCAGCTCATGAAGGCCGCTCGCGGCTACAAGGACATCAACCTGCTCGCCATGAAACTCCTGCGCCCTGGCGGCATCCTCGCGTCCTTCTCGTGCTCCGGCGCGATGGATGCCGCGCTCTTCGACACCATCCTCGCCGAGGCCGCCGCCGACGCCGCGCTCGACTTCCAGGTCGTCGGCCGCACCGGACACGCTCCGGACCACCCGGTAGCGCTCGCTTTCCCCGAAGGCCGCTACCTCAAGGGCGTCATACTCCGCCGCATGTAGCGTCGCCGCCGCTAACCTTACCTCTACTACTACGACTAAACTTCAAGCAACAGACCCATGAGCATCGACGAAGAAGCCATCAAATCCCCGCCGCACAGCGCCGAAGCCGAACGTGCCGTCCTCGGCAGCATCCTGCTCGACTCCACGGGCGCCAACGCCGACCGAGTCATGGACCAGTGCCTCGCAGGCTCCATCACTCCCGCCAGCTTCTTCGACGCGAGAAATAGCCTCATCTTCGCGACAATGCTCGACATGAACCGCGCATCCAAGCCTCTCGACCCGATTACACTTATCGAGGAGCTGCGGCGCATCGAACGCCTCGAGACCGTCGGCGGCGTCGCCTATCTCGACAACCTCGTCCTCCAGACCCCGACCACGGCGCACGCCGAATACTATATTTCCATATTGCGCGACAAGCATCTGCGGCGCATGATGATAGAACGCGCGACGAAGGCGATTGAACGCTGCCAGGACGCCGGCGAAAACCCTGACGCGCGCACCGTCCTCGGCGAAACAGAGAAGTCGTTCCTCGAGATAGGCGACAACGGCGGCGAGACCATGCCCTGGAACGCCGCCATCGAGCTTTCCTTCGACCGCCTCAACAAGCTCTTCGACTCCAACGGCAAGACGCTGGAAGGGCTTTCCACGGGTCTTACGCATCTCGATGAGAAGCTCCAGGGCTTGAAGCCCGGCGAAATGATAGTGATAGCGGCGCGTCCGTCCGTCGGCAAGACCTCGCTTGCGATGAACATAGCCGAGTCCGCCGCGCTCGGCCTCGACATGAACAACGTGCCCGTGAAGACCGACAACGGCAAGCGCCATCCGGTGATGATTTTCTCGCTCGAAATGCCGGTCGAGGCGCTCACGAAGCGCATGATTGCCGGCCGGGCGCACGTCAATACCTGGCGGCTCAACCGCGCCCTGTGCGCGAAGAGCGAGAAGGACATGCTCACGCAGAACCTCTTCGTCGCCTACGACCAGCTCAAGAACGCGCCGATTTACGTGGACGACACGGCCGGACTCGACATAATGGACTTGCGGGCGCGGGCGCGCCGCGCCAAGAAGGCGCACGGCATCGAACTCATAGTCATCGACTACCTCCAGCTCTGCCGCGCACAGGAAAAAGCGCGCCAGAGCCGCGTCATCGAAGTCACCGAAATCTCCCAGCAGATAAAGGCGATGGCCAAGGAACTCAAAATCCCCGTAATCGTCCTCTCGCAGCTTTCGCGCGCGAACGAACAGCGCGGCGACAAGTACGAGAAGCCCAAGCTCTCGGACTTGCGCGATTCCGGCGCCATCGAGCAGGATGCCGACGTCGTGTTCCTCCTGCGCCGCCCGTCGCGCACCCCAAGCGACCCCGAATCCGCGGACCAGAACCTCGCCATCATCGACGTCGCCAAGAACCGCAACGGCGAAATCGGCGAGGTCCGCGTCAATTTCTACCGCGAATACGTGCGCTTCGGCGATCGCGAAATCCCGCGCAGCGAGGAGTCGAACTTCACGACGAGCGAACCCGAACCGCCGTCCGTCCCGCTGCCGGTGAACGCCGACCCGTTCCTGTGAGGTTTCCCGCCTGACGGGCAAAGAGCCCGCCATTCCGATTAGCGGCCTTTCCCCCTCCTCGCCCTACCCCTCCCCTACCTCCCCCCCTAGGGGTGGCACCCATATACCCCCGGGGGTATCAACCCCCCACCCCTAGGGGTAGCCACCCCCTACCCCTAGGGGTAGCAGCCTCCTAC
>CAMZET010000038.1 GCA_947305825.1 uncultured Verrucomicrobiota bacterium | reverse complement strand
GCCGCGCGCGATACGGCGCGTGTCAAGGCGCTGCTCGTCGCGTCCGGTCTCGACTCCGCATTCGTGGATACAATCACGTTCATCGAGGACGCCCCCGAATACTGGAACATCACGTTTGTCGATATAGACGACGGTAGCGTGATCGACATCTACGAGCGCGAGCCGAACACCGCGCTTGGCGAACTGCCGGACCCGACGAAGCCGTACAGCGACTTCTTGGGTTGGTACACCGCCGAAAACGTCGAGGTCACTTCCGAAACGCTCGCGACGGCCGACGTCACGTACTATGCGCACTTCGAGCCGGTGCGCTATTTCGTCAGCATCAGCGATCCGCTGAATCCCTCCGGAGGACTATACTGGACTGTGGCGCACGGACAGCCCCTGTCGGATGATGCATATTTCGCCACGCCCCCCGTGCACTCAGGATACGTGTTCCTGGGCTGGTTCACCGAGGATGGCGAGGAAATCGACCTCGATGCGCCTCTGACGGCCGACATAGACATCTACCTCAAGTGGGCGAAGGAACTCGAAATCGGCCTCGTGAAGGTTGTGGACGGCGTGGCGGAGGCTACGGAGTACGACACGACGAACGCGCTCTCCGGCGTCGTGATGACGCTCCCTGACGCTCCCGCCGCACCGGAAGGCAAGTCGTTCACCGGCTGGAGCGCGTCCCTTGGCGGCGCGCTGATGCCCGCCGGCGCCGACTTCTTCCCCGATGACGACACGGACACGCTCTACGCGAACTTCGAGGAAATCGTCTGGGACGGCGACCTCTCCACGCTCACAGGCGACGCGACGGCGCAGGACGGCACGGTCATCCACGGCACGCTCGCCGGCAACTACAAGGTGACCATCGCCGACGGCGCCACGGTCACGCTCTCCAATGCCACGATCAACGTCTCTGGTGTCGGCGAGAACGAAGACCTGAAATGGGCCGGCATCACCTGCCTTGGCGACGCGGAGATCATCCTCGCCCCCGGCACCGTGAATGTCGTGAAGGGCTTCTTCTACGAATATCCCGGCATCTACGTACCCGTCGGCTCCACGCTGACAATCGGCGGCTCCGGATCTCTCACCGCCTCCAGCAACGGCTTCGGTGCGGGCATCGGCGCGGGTTACGGACAGACCGCTTCGGGCGTGCCGATTCCGTGCGGAAACATCCGCATCGAGGGCGGCACGATTACGGCGATCGGCGGCGGTCGCTGCGCCGGCATCGGCGGCGGCAACTACGGCAGCACATGCGGGGACATCGAGATCCTCGGCGGCACGATCACCGCGACCGGCGGCGACTACGGTGCGGGCATTGGCGGCGGCGATGTCGGCTCCTGCGGCGACATCACGATTGGCGCGGGCGTCACGCGGGTCGTCGCGACCGCTGGAGCGGGGTACGGGACCCAGCCGATAGGCGGGGGCGACGACGCCGAGTCCTGCGGTGATGTCACTGTGGATCCGAGTCTGACGGACGACAACGGCCATCCGACGCGCACCATCACCGGCGGCTCCGCCGCCCCGGCCGCCTATTCGTCGTGGGCGACGGCCAACGGCGTCACTGGCGCCTGGGACGCGACCGACGCCAGCGGCATCGCCAACGTCTTCCGCTATGCGTTCAACCAGCCTACAGGCGACTTCACCCTGCTCGGCATCGAGTTCAACGAAGACGGCAAGGCCGTGATCATCACCCCGGCGCTCGTGAACGCGGAGGGATTCGACATCACCGTCATCGCGTCCGACAATGTCGATGGCACGGGGAACATTGGCGCGATTCCGCTCAACGCCTCCGGCAGGACGGTGATCGACGAGGAGAAAGGCGAAGCGCGCTTCTTCCGCCTCGACGCCAACGCCACCGAGTGACGACATAATCCGTCGATAAAACCCGAAGGGCGCATGGCGTTCTACGCCATGCGCCCTTCACCTTTTTACAGGTAAGAGGGAAGAGGGAAGAGGGAAGAGGGTAGCGGGACGGAAATGGGGCTTTAGCCCCGTTCCGCTGGCGCACTACGCAACGGGGCTAAAGCCCCATTTCCGTCTCGCTACCCCCGAAATCTTCAAAAGCACCCTTGCGGAGAATCTGCAAAAATGGTACAATGCCAGCGCTTGATTCCTTGATCGCCGAAGTCTGTTGGCGGGTGTCGGCAAGTCGGGCGGCTTGCCTCGTCAGATGTGCGAAAGAGGGGTTTTGCAATTACCTCAAATATCCCATACTTACTTGGAAACCTTTGCAAGTTTGGCGTGTAATGAAAGTAGACGGCAGAGCAAGGAAAACCAACGTAGAAACAGCAAAGCCTACAAGGCAAAAGGAGACGCAGCCATGGCAAGACCCATCAATTTCGCGAACGTGAACATTTCGCTGAGGCAGTTCAACGAGATCGCCTCGGGCAAATACAACGCCGGCGAGGTGAAGCTTTCCAGCGACCATTCGCTCGCGAAGATAAACCACCATGTGCATTTCATCGACTCGAACAACACCCGGCTCTCGCACGCCGAGGTGCTGGCGATCAAGTCGGCGTTCGTGAAAGCGCTTTCCACGAGCGGCGTCGCCGGGGCGGACCTGGACAAAATCCGCCAGGAACTCGGCCTCGCGGCGAACGGCCCGACCGACCTGAAGCTCCAGCAGCGCAGCATAAGGCCGCTTTCCCGCCAGCAAATCCGCAACATCCTCGACCGCAACGCGGCCGCCATCAACAACACGCTCGGCGCCGGCACGATACGCACCTACGGCGAAACGCACGCCGGCTATTCCGCAGCCGAGCGCAACCGCATCAAGGACAACCGCCTCTACGTCAACATGAGGACTGCCGAAAACCGCCCTCTCGAAGTCTCCAAGGACGTCGCTCGCATCCAGAGCATCATCGCCGGCGACGTGGACTTCCACTCGGTCGAAGAGCGCCGCAAGATGGCCGAGGCCATCCTCCAACAGAAGAACGCGATTCTCCAGCGTTCCAACGGGCGCCCTTCCAACGAGCCGAACGCCTCATTCCTGTTCTCCGTAGGGCAGAACGGGCTCTCGGTGGAGTTCAAGCTGGGTATGAGCGAGGCCGAGTACGTTAACCGTCTCGACGACTTGCTGCTCCGCCTCGACGGAATGCACGTGCCGACGAACGAAGTGCTTTCGGCGCGGAGCGAATTCCGCTCGCTCGGCACGCTCGCCGCGCGCTCGGCGTGGCTCGACGCGCTAGGCACGACGCCGGCCGACAACCTGAAGGTCCGCACTGCCATCGTCTCGCTCCTGCAGGACCGCGGGTTCGGGGACTACCAGACGCTGTCGCTCGCCAACCGGCTGACGGACCAGGACGCCCGCATGTTCCTCGCGAACCTCATATCGCTGCCGCAGAACCTGCGCGGCCAGGCGCTCCTCGGGCATCCCGGCATCGCGCCGCTCGCCCAGCGCGCCGGAGACGGCGCGAACGTCCCCGAGGCCGAGCGCACGTTCGTCCCGCCGCTCTCGCCGGAGAAGTTCAACGATTTCGTCTACAGCACTACGCAGAAGTTCACCAGCGACGATATCCCGCACCGCTTCAGGACGGTAATCGATGAGTCCGTGGCCGCCATGCGCCAACGTTTCGGCGCGGACGTGTTCCCGGCGAAACCGAGTCCCATGTCGCTCACATCCAGTTGGGGGGAAGTTCTCGGCAAAAACGAGGCCGGCGCGCCGGCCGCGACGCCGGAACGGGTGCGCGAGCGCCTGGCCCCGGAAATAGCGACGACCGCCGCCTCCAACTTCGCCAGGCTCTACGTGAAGGAAATGCTGACCGCCGCCGGCGGCAAGCCGAGCGTCGCCCTTGAAATCTCCAACGCGCTTTTGCGCCGCCACGAGGGCCTCCTCGACACCCTCGCCGCCGCCAAGAACCCGCAGGAAGCCAAAGAAATCCTCGACGCCAAGCGCGACGAACTCTCCTCCATGATCCGCGTGCACCAGGAGTGCGCCAAGGCCAAGGCCTCCATCGAAGCCAAGTGCCGCGAAATCTTCAGCAAGGCGGTCAACGTGCCGCTCTCCATGCTCGCGCCGGGCGAGCCCAGCACGCTACGCGTCGCGGACAAGGCAGTCGCGCTCGCCCAGGAAATCGTCGACGGCAAGAATCCGGCGAAGACGGACGAGGAGATTGCCGCCGCCTTCACGAAAATCGCCGAAGACCACGTCAACAAACTCGCCGAAGGACTCGCGAAAATCGACTCCCTGAACCTGCCGGACGGCGTCAAGGACAAGCTCTCCGCACAGCTCATGCGCACCTACAACCCGGCAAAGGTGGACTTCGACGCGATTGTCGCCAAGGCGAAACTCGTGAACCTCAAGGCGCTCGGAAACGTCCTCGCGTCGAAAGGCCCGAAGGACGTCGCATACGCCTCGATAAACGCGCTCCTGGACTTGATGCGCGAGCTGACGAAGCAGATTTTCAGCGAAAAGGGAGTGGCCGAAATCGGCGCGTCGGAGTTCGCTGTGACGCGCAACATGCTTCTCGCGGCAGCCGGCGCCGACGCCCCCGGTTTCGAGCAGAAGCTCCAGGCCTTCCTGGCGCGGGCGGACGTCAAGGCCGACGACCCCGAGGCCCACATCGCAAGCCCCGCCACCTGCCTCCTCCACATCAAGCCCGTCTTCATCCCCGACGACGACGAGCCGGCTGTGGCGCCGCTGCGCGAACGCACCGCCGACAAGGAACTGCTCGCCCGCTTCGCGCCTGACGGCGCCGCCACGCAGCAGGCCGTCGCGCTCGGCTACGCAAAGAACGAAATCCCCACGCTCGAGAAGACCGCCGCCCTCTACCAGAAGGCCACCGGATGCAGCCTCGATGACGCCGTAGCCGCTGCCCTCGACCACAACAGCCCCGCCCGCAGGCTCGTCTCCTACGGCGGCAGGTTCACCGAAAACGCCGCCAACTTCAAGGCCGGCCTCAAACTCCTCGAGGACTTCAAGCCCTGGTTCTCCTCGGTCTGCGCCGCCGCAGACGCCTTGCATGTGGACGGCGTAAACCAGCCGCCGCCTCCCGGCGCCTCGAGCACCATAGTCAACATCAGCCGCGACTACATCAACAATAAGTGCGCCTACGCCTACGAGAAATTCCTCTTCGAGGAAATCGCCATCAACAAGGACATCCCCCTCAACCCCGCGCAACCCGAGGGCGCCTTCGGCATGGACTCCAATCCGGCCATGCGCTTCGTCGGCCGCGGCTACACCAAGAGCGCCACCAACACCCTCGCCCAAATCCCGCCCGAACGCCGCCACCTCCTCTACAAAATCCTCGACGCGCTCTCGCCGCTCTCGGAGACGCGCGACGAGAAGGACATCCTCGCGAAATCGCTCACAAGCGTGAACTGCGAAATCATCTCGCGCGTCATGCGCCACTACGACGAATACGAGGCGTTGGATGAGTCTGGCCGGCTCACCCGCGAAAACCTGCTCCCGAAACTCTTCCCGGGCGTACAGAACATCGCTACGCTCACCAACAAGAAAATCGGCGACGCCGACTCCGACAGGCTCTACTACGAGATTGTGCCGCAGCAGTTCAACGGCGACTATTCGTGCCTCGCGCCTATCGGGACGCTGATGAGCGACTGCGGTCTCACGCTGGACGAGGCCGTCGCCGCCTACAAGGCCGGACAGAAGCCGCCGCTCGCCCCGTTCATCTCCGCCGCCAACGGCGGCATCAATGAACTCGACGGCACCGCAAAAGGCGGACGCAAGACAATGTACGGCGACCTCCTCAGGCCCGCGAACCCGCAAAGAAACAAAAAGGACATCCTCGCGCCGGAAAACAACGTCTTCAAGGTGGTGTTCCCGGACGGCACGACGATGAAGGCCCTCGAGGGTGCCGAAGGCGACCCGCAGGTAAAGGCGACGAACAACGCGATTGCCGACAAGATAGCCGATTTCTGCGGCGGCGTCCATCCGAAACAGCTCAACTCCGTCTATTTCGCGCTTTCGCAGGCCGCGCTATCGAACGTGAACAAGGGCTTCGTCGCCGACGGCATCGACTCGACGGAGCATATGCCCGTCACGTACACGTTCTCGCGCAACGCGGATACGGGAGCCGTGACGATACGCTACTCCGAGCCGGAAGGCTTCCCGATAAAGTTCCACTGGGAGACGACCATCCAGCTCGACGGCTCGTCCACCAGCACGACAATGGTGAGGGAGAACTAGGGCGCGTCAGTCCAGCACGCGGAATGTCGGCCCTTCGCCGGAGTACGAGTCGAGGCCGCCGAGCGGAACATCGGCGGCCTCGGATGAGGCGCGCACCTGGCGCAGCCGCGGACGTTCGCCGAAAAGGACGGTGCCGAGGCGAATCCAGGTGGCGCCTTCTTCCACGGCTACTTCGTAGTCGCCGCTCATCCCCATCGAAAGACGCGGGAACGACGCTTTGAACTCATGCTCCAGGCTGTCGCGCAATTCGCGCAGGGCGCGGAACACGGGCCGCGCCTCCTCGGCGTCTTCGCATACGGGCGCCATCGTCATGAAGCCTTCCAGCGTCAGCCGCGGGCACTCGCGCATGATATGTTCCACCGCCTCGCCCACCGCCGCAGGCGCCATGCCGCTCTTCGATTTCTCGCCGGACACGTTCACTTCCAGGAGAATGCGCGGCGAAAGGCCCAAATTGTCCGCGACGCTGTTGATGCGGTCCGCAAGGCGCAGCGAGTCAACCGAATGAATCACGTCGAAAGTCTCCAGCGCCTGACGGACCTTGTTCGTCTGAAGATGCCCGATAAGATGCCATTCGGGTCCCGAGGGCGACGCCGCCTTCTTCCACATCGCTTCCTGGACTTTGTTTTCGCCGATTATTCCGAGGCCGGCGTCGAGCGCCTCGCGCACGGTTTCCTCGCCGTGCGTTTTCGTGACGGCGACTATTTCGACATCATCCGCGTTTCTGCCGGCGCGGGCGGCGGCGGCGGCTATTTTCGCCCGCACGTCGCCGAGGATTTCATGCAATGGCTTCATTGTCGTTTTGCTCCTTTTCTCCGGTTGTCCGAAGGCATTCTACCAGCTGCGCTGGACGCCCAGCGACAGCGAGTAAGCCATGCCCGGATGCTCGAGCGCGTACATCGCGGAGGCGTCGAACCGCAGTGACCAGTGGTCGTCGATGTGCCAGCAGGCGCCGGCGCCGCCGTAGGGTCCGCAGTCGCGGTCTATCCAATCGCGCAATCCGAAGGTAAAGAACGGGTCGAGCCTTTCGTAGCCCCACCAGAGCCAAAGGAAGCCGCCGGAGACGGCGCACATGTCCTCGCACCAGGCGGCGGAGACTTCGGCCGTCCAGAATTCGGAAAGGCACCATCCGGCGCGCGCCTCGGCGCCACCGGCGCGCCGCAGACGCGAGCCGCCCTGCGGCAAGAGAAGCGCCGCCCCCGCGCCGGCGCTCCACCGCTCCAGCTCCATCGCGTATTCATCTTCTTCCCAAGCGACTTCCGCCGCGCAACAAAGCGCCGCCATCGCCGAAATCGCCGCCACTATGCGTTTCATGTATTCCTCCGTTTTCCGCGGTTATTCGTGGTCCTTGCCGATGAACTCGCATGGCGCCTTCGCCGCGCAAAGACCGCGGACGAACTGGACACCGTATACGACGTGCGAAGCGACCACGCCCGCCGCCGTCGTCAGCCACGCCGCCACGCTCGTCGAAAACGACGTCGCAAGCACCAGAAAGACGTACAGCGCCAGCGGCATCGCGCAAACGCAGGCCGCGAGACGCAACCACGGCCACGCGCCAGCGCCAAGCGCAACGACCGCGCACCCCATCGCGGCAAGCCCGACCGCCAGCGCCGCCAGGTACGCCACGAACAGCGACGGCACGAAATACGTGAAATGCAGCGAATTGGACGGATAGCGCTTCACGAAATAGCCGCGGTGGAAACCGTAGCGCCCAAGCTGCCGCAGGTGGGCGCCGAATAGCGGTCTGCGGTGGTGGTACACCACCACCCACGGGTCATAGACTATGCGCTTGCCGGAATCGATTATGTCCTTGCAAAGCAGCGTATCCTCGCCAGGCCAGAAATCGGTGCGGTAGCCGCCGAACTGTTCGAGCAGGCTGCGGCGCACGAGGAGGTTGCAGGAGGGGTAGTCGTCCACGTCGCGGCGGATGCCGCCGGCCTTGTAGCGGTAGCGGTAGTTCCCGGAGACGAGCAAATTGTCGTAGACCCGACCTCCCATTCGAGCCGGAAACGGGTCGCCCGGCGGCGTGACGCCGGGCCCGCCCACCGCGCCCACCGTGGGGTCGGAGAAGTATTTCACCGCATATTCCAGCCAGTGCGCGTCGGGGTATGCGTCGTCGTCGATGAACGCCACGATTTCGCCGAACGTTTCCCGGATGCCGATGTTGCGCTTCTCCGCCGGGCGGACCTTGCCGGTGGGCAGGACGGTTAGGCGCCCGGAGCCGAGCGCGGGGAAAAAGTATTCGTCGGGAAGCACGACAATGTCGAAGTCCGTGTAAGTCTGGGCTTCGAGCGCGGTGATGCACTCCTGGAGCATCTTGCTGTTGTTTGGGCAGGGGATGACTACGGAGACGTGCGGCGGGCGCTCAAACGGCGGCGGAACCTCCACGTGCGCATAGTAGCGCAGTACGCGCAGGCGGTAGAATACGGCGAGCGAGTCCAGGGCCATGACGCGCACGGTCGAGGGCTTGAGCGCACCGAACTTGTTGCCGAAACGTATCACGACCGGCGCTTCGGCTATCTTCGCGCCCCGCGAATGCGCAATCGCGAGAAGCTCCAGGTCGAACGCATACGTCTTGACGAGCATTCGCGCAAGCGCGTCTCCAAGGACGCTGCGCTTGAAAAGCTTCATGCCGGTCTGCGTGTCGGTAATCGGGAGCCCGACGAAGATGCGCACCAGCGTGAAATAAACCCAGCTGACGAGCCGGCGGTGCCAGGGATACTGCACGACCGAGCGGTGGTGGCGCTTGGAGCCTATGACGACATCGGCGTCCTTGAGCGCAAGCTGCTCGAAGAAGTACGGCGTCTGGCGCGGGTTTATGTCGAGGTCGCCGTCCAGCAGCATGACATAATAGCCTTCCGCACGCTCGAAGCCCGCACGCAGCGCCGCTCCTTTGCCTCCGTTCTTCTTCAGGATTACGGGCGTCACCTGCACGTACTTCCACACGCCCATGTTCTCGAAGAGGAATTCCTCTATCTCGCCGCCGGTGCCGTCGCTCGAACCGTCGTCCACCGGCACGAGCTGCACCCTCAGGCGCTTCTCCTCGTAAAGCTCTGCCGTCTTCAGCAGGTTCTTCTTTACCGACCCTGCGAGGTTGTACATGGGCATGACAACCGAGAGGCGGCTGGCGCCGACCATTTCGCGCGTCAATTCCCATCTCTCGTCATTCTTTGTCACACCGTTTCCCTTCAAATCGTGCAGTTCGATATTATACCAAAAATCGGGAGGTGCGGTTCACGCCGGTTCTGGAGAAGCGAAGACTCGCCTGGCGTTGGCGGCGGTTGCGGCGGCGAGTGTGGAAAGGGAGACGCCACGCAATTCCGCCAGGAACCGGGCGGTGTGGACGATAAATGCCGGTTCGTTCGGGCGGCCGCGCAGCGGTACCGGCGCCAGGAACGGGGCGTCCGTCTCAATCAGCAGGCGGTCTTCCGGGATGGCCAGGGCGGCTTCGCGCACGTTGTCCGCCGCCCGGAACGTCACAATCCCGGAAATAGAGACGAAAAAGCCCAAATCCAGGAGTGCACGGCAAAAGGCGACGGAGCCGGTGAAACAATGGATAATGCCGCGAGAAGGGATTTCGCGCAGGATGCCGAGGGTATCGTCGTCCGCCTCGCGAGTATGGATTATGACAGGAAGGGACTGTTGTGCGGCGAGTTCGAGCTGGCGCGAGAACAAATCGCGCTGGGCGGCGCGCGCCGCCCCCTCGTAGTAATAATCGAGCCCGATTTCGCCGACTGCGCAGAC
>CAMZET010000037.1 GCA_947305825.1 uncultured Verrucomicrobiota bacterium | reverse complement strand
CGTGGGCGGACGGCGTGGTGGCCAGGAAAATCGTCGGCGGGCGGAGTTTCTACGTGAACAACTGGCACAACAACGCGCCGCGTTCCGAGTTGGCGCGTCCTCTGCTGGTCGGAGACATTGCCGTCATGCGCTGCCGCTTCCGCCTGGCGAAAGCCTATAACGTTCCGGTCGACGGGTTTGGCACCGCCCTGAAAATCGATGACCCGCGCTTCGAGGCGCAATTCAAGTCCTTCGTTTCCGCGCATCCATACCGCTACACCTTTGTCGTGTTCATGGTGGGCAACCAGATTGCGCTGAAACCGGCGCAGGATATGCGCATCCTCAATACCCTCAAGGAACTTGCCGGCTGCGAAGCGCTTCTCGCCTCGCCGCTTCCAGCGCATATGCAGGAGAAAAAATACGTCGGCATGGTCACGGTGGATAATGTGAACAAGCAGCGCGACTACATGGCTTCGCTCGCCACCCGTCTTGGCTGGCGCTTTGTCGACGTATTCCAATATGTAATGGAAGAATCGCATACGGAAAAAAGCGAGGCATTTTGCGCCGGCTTCTCCCATGTCGGAATGTCGCATGCCCTTCGACCGGCGAACAAGACAACAGCGCAGCAAATCAACGACGATTCGACCCTAGTCCTGGCAAAAGCCCTGAAACTGCAAAAAGACGAAGGCCCTGCCCAAAAGAGCGTCTACGAGGAGCTTTTCAAAGCGGGCAAAATCGCGCCGGGAGAAGCGAAACTCGAGTTCGAAGAGTGGGAAACGCTGACAATCAACGAAGACGAGCACTGCCACTATTTGTTTGTGGGCGGATGCCTGTTGCGCGATTGCTGCGCGGCGAGCGCAAAACTGAAATCCAAGCCTACTTCCGAAGTCTACGCTTCGAGCCATTCGATTGCCGACCCCGCGTACATCGACGGCCTTTCCTGCATGACCAAGGGCAAGAAATACGATGTCGCCTATTTCAACTTCGGCGCACACTTCTTCTTGCACACGCGCGAAGAGTTCACGAAGGCGTTCGAGGAAATACTTGAGATTCTCGGGAAGCACGCCGCCAAGGTCGTCTTGCTGACTCTGCCGGAACTCGCCTCGACCGGCGAAGCGGACCGTGCGGAGTGCGATTTCAAGAACGAGAAAATCCGCTGGGCGAACGACAGGTTGCTGACCGTCTACGCTAAGAAGTATCCGGTAGTCCCAGTCCACCAGATGGTGTTCAAGTATGCCGAACGCCGGCTCGACTACTTCCATTTCGAGCGCAGCGTATACGATGAACTCTTCCGGGAAATACAGGAACAGATTGGCGAGCCGACGGAATAGGGGACGTCGAATGAGAAAAAGCGCATTCTTCATTTCATTCGCTTTGGCGTTCGTCTTTGCAGCCGGGCTGTTTGTCCTTTCGGTGAACATTGTCGGACGAGGCGTTGTTACTTCCGACTCATGGATACCTAAGGCTCTACAGTACAAGCGTGCGATTGCACAGACCATACATGAACCCAAGATTGTCGTAATGGGAGGTTCGGAAGCGCTTTTCAGCATGGATAGCGAATTACTGTCGCAACAGACCGGGATGCCGGTCGTGAACCTTGCGACACACATTGGCATACCGCTCAGGTTCTATCCGAACATCCTGGAAGGAACGCTTCGCGAAGGCGATGTTGTCGTCTATTCGCTGGCATTCAACGGGCAGCACAACAGCAGCGAAGAGAAGCTTTATTCCAGCCTAGCGTTGCCAATGTACTGGAGCGGACTATATCCCGAAATGCAATCGGCTCTGAATCCGCTCGAATTGGCAGGTCTTTATCTGCGCTATGGCCTGACTTGGATATCCGATTCGCTGAAGGTCCCGCCCGAGAAGCGTCAGCAATTGTCGCCTGACATCCTTGAAGAGTATTCGCGTCTGCACAATGAAAAATCGAGACCTTATTTTTTTGGGTCTTACAACAGCCATGGCGACAAACTCTATGACGGCAATGACTTTTCCTATCAGAAAGGGCTAAAGACATTCTTGATACCGGTTTGCCAGACGACTGACGAGTTTTTGCAGTCACTGGACAGATTGCGTCGCTACCTCGCCAAGGGGCTTTTCCGTTTCCGCGATTCCTGGCGCTTGCAGCTTTTCTGGGGCACGGCCTGTGCTTTCATGCTTTTCTGCTCAATCCTGCGCCTCAGTACGCGCGCAATCGAACAGACGCCGTTCGTCTATTTCCAATTTTAGCGCATTATGCGTTGACAAGGAGGTCACAATGAGAACAATCATTATCATGGGATTTGCAATCGCAGGGGTGCTCGCGACTTCTGCGAACACTACCCTGCCGGCGCAGAATGCCGAGTTGGCGATTCTGTTCAATACTACGGCTCCGTCGCCCGGTGCGGCAATCGAAACGACGCTCACGGGCGCGCCGTCCGACCCGGTCTACCGCTGGATGTCATGGCCGGCGTGCGGCGATGCCGCAAATGCAGTTCAAGTCGGCACGGGCGCGTCGTACGTCCCGACCGAGGACGACCTCGAGCATTGGCTGCAAGTCCAGGTCTGGCAGGGCGACACGCTCGTATGCAGCAACGCGCTGTATTTCAGCCGGTTGCCGGTAGTCTACCTGACGACGGACGACGGCTTCGCCGTGACGAACAAGGAATACGTCTCGGCCTCGCTGAAGATTCAGGGCAATTCCGAGTTCGGCCAGCAATACGACGGTGCTACGCAGGTAAAAGGCCGCGGCAACTCGTCGTGGACGCTTTACCCGCAGAAATCGTACAAACTGAAGCTGGACAAGAAGACCGACCTGTTCGGATTCGGGAAGAACAAGCATTGGGTACTGGTGTCAAACTTTTACGACAGGGCGTTCCTGCGCAACAAGTTTGCGAGCGAACTTGGCAAAGCCCTCGGCGTCGTCGGCATGGACATGACATGGGTCGATGTCGTTTACAACGGCGAATATCATGGCGTCTATATGCTTTGCGAACATCTTCGCGTCGGCGAAAACCGCGTCGAGATATTCGACTGGGAGGACGAAGCGGAGTCCGTGGCAGGCAAGCTGTACAAGGCTGTCAAATCCGCTGCCGCGCTGACGGCGGAGGATAAATCCGCGCTCGAAACGCAGATGTCCGAGGACTTGTCCTGGATGTCCGGGGGGATTGTCGAATTCAAGGGGCAGACATACGACTTGTCCGACTACGGGCTATTGAAAAATTATGATTTCTCGGGCGGGTATCTTTTTGAAGTTGACAGCAGGTTGACCGGTGTTTCACGATTCAGGACGCCCGGAGGATTGAGAGTGCTTGTCGATAAGCCAGAATTCGCCAAGAGCAACGCCGATATGTACAACGTGGCGACGTCGCTCTGGGTGCGTTTCGAGCAAGCCTATTCGTCTCCCGGCGGACGATGCGCAGACGGTGCGCACTATACCGAAATGGCCGACCTCGATTCCATGGCCGCGTCCTGGCTCGTGAACGAACTCATGGGGCAGGGTGATCCAGGCAACAGCCGGTTCAGCCATATCGACCAAGGCGGGAAACTGACGTTCGGGCCTGTCTGGGATTACGACTTCAGCTCCGCCGCTGGATCGCTGGCAACGCAAATAGGCAGGAGTTTTGCGACTTTTGTCAACAACAGCACTGTCAACTGGTTTCGCGATTGGGTGCGCCACCAGGATTTCAGAAGCCGCGTCATCGAGCTGTACTGGCGGATTGCGCGCTCGAAGATGCTGGAACTCGCCGATTCGCCGGCACTTGAAGAACTGATAACCCGCCTGTCTGAAGCGGGGGCGGCTGAAGACGCCCGCTGGGGGGTGTATCCAAACCCCTACCGCGCCGAGGCGGCGATGCCGTCACATGCTGAAGACGTCGAGAACTGGCGCAAGTACATTTTGAACCACCTTGCGTGGCTGGACGTGCACCTTTCCTCCGAGAAGTCTTTTGCGCAGTGCTTGAAAACAGTCTGTCCGGACCAGGGGTGCATAGCCTATGATTTGGCCAGTGGCACGACCTCCAGCGAACTTCTGACGATTGTAGACCCCGGGGTGTGGTTCAATATAGCCCGTCCGAAGCGCCAGGGCTACGTGTTCGCCGGATGGACGGCCAGCGGCGACATCTCGGCGAAAGCCAGATGGTCGGTGCAGCGCAATACTTCCCAGCCGTTGGTGGCAGGGACTCTCTGCGCAACAAACAGCAATTATTGCGCATTCCGTGGATTGGTGGAACCAGGCGGCGTCGTCTGCCTTCGTGCGAATTGGATGCTGCCCGGCGGATATGCCATCGAATACGATTTGGACGGAGGGCAACCGGGCGCGGACTATCCCGTTTCCGTCGTCGCGGATGAATGGCTGGAACTCCCTGCGCCGGTGCGCGACGGATACGTGTTTGCCGGTTGGTCTGTGGAAGGCGTTATTTCGCGCTCGGCCATGTTTGCGCCCCTCGGCGGCGACGCCTCCGGATTGTCCGGCGCGTTCGCGTACGGCGGCGGCTTCGATAGTTGCGGATTCTTCGGCCTGTCCGCCGTTGGCGGATTTGTGCAACTCAAGGCGCACTGGTCCGTGCCTGGCGGCTACGCCGTCGAGTACGATCTCGCAGGTGGCAAGGCTGGTTCCGCCTACCCAGCCTCAATCTCGTCCACAGGCTGGCTGTATCTGAAAACGCCTGTCAAAGAGGGTTACGAATTCGCCGGCTGGTCGCTGGTCGGCGATGTCGCCGGTTCCGGCAGGTATTCTACCAAGTCAGGCGTCTCGCAACTGCTGGATTTCTCGGCGGTGTCCTATGGAGGAGGCTGTGACTATTGTTCGTTTATTGGGTTGACCAAAGAGAGTGGCGCGGTTCTTCTGCGGGCGCACTGGGCGGTTCCCGGGGGGTATGCCGTCGAATACGACCTTGCGGGGGGCGTCGCGACAGGGACCTACAAACCCTCCGCAGATGCGACGGTTTGGATGGCAGTCCCTGCACCTGCACGCGAAGGTTGCGAGTTCGCAGGCTGGACGGTCGAGGGTTTGAATAGCGGCGCCAACGCGCGATACTCCACGGTGGCCAACGAACGGCATCCCGTGCTTGCCGGAACACCGTGTGGCGCAGGATATTCCAGATGTGCGTTCAAGGAACTGGCGAATCCGGGGACAACCGTGCGGCTGACGGCGCATTGGCTGCCGCTTTCAAGCGACGATTTGTAGGCTGTCAAACTCGAAATCATATGCCCGCCATGGATTTTGACGTAACAGTAGTGACGGTAGTATACGAGCTTGTGAAAGGCGACCGCAAGGACGCTTTTCGCCAGTGCGTGGAATCCGTCGAACGCCAGAGAGGCGTTCGAGTCGAACACGTTATTGTCGATGGCGGCTCGGCCGACGGCACGAAGGAGCTGGTTGCCGCCTATGCGGAATGTCGTTCCAATGTCAAATGGCTGTCAGAGCGCGATAAAGGCATCTACGATGCGATGAACAAAGGGCTCGGACTGTCCAGCGGGCGCTACATCACGTTCCTCAACAGCGACGACTACTACCATGATTCAGACGGGCTCGGCCGGGTGGTATCGTTGCTCGACTCCGCGAAGGCCGATTTTTCATATGCGCCTGTCGTCGTTTTCAACCAAGACGGCTCTCCCTCGACCACAAGTCCGCATATCCGGCCTGATTTGAGAAATCTGCTCAAGGGCATGCCTTTTTCGCATCAAAGCGTTTTGATTAGGACTTCTCTCCTGCGCGAACTTGGAGGTTTCGACTTGTCGTATTCGCGAATCGCCGACTATGCGCTTCTCATGACGCTGCTCTTTCAAGGAAAGCGCGCCGCTTTCGAGGAAAAGGACTTCGTCACGTTCCGCGCCGGCGGTTTCAGTTCGAAGAACCAGTCCGCCAACCAGTGCGAACGCGCTGTCGTCTTCAAGCAACTGTCGCACAAGTATCTGGGAAGGAGTCTGAACCAGGACGATTTCCAATCGTATATCTATGCTTGCGTCCTGAGGACATTTGGCGCCGGGGCGCTCCGCGATGGCTGGTTTGGCGCAGAGGCTGGCATTGCCGGGACGCTTGAAACGGGTTTTCGCGAATCTGCGGAATTGCGCGGTAAATTGAAGCGGTTGAAATCTTCCGGCGTGGATGGCGCCGGAGTGGTCGCCGTCTGGGAGGCGTTGAAGCGTCGTGTTGGCGTTCGATTCGGGCGAGAAACGATGAAAGAGGAGCTAGCCGCAACGAAAGCGGCGCTCGCGGAGTCTATGCAGCGCTGCAGTGAGGTTTGCAGCGAACGCGAGGCAATAAAAGCGGCGCTCGCGGAGTCGCAGCGGCGTCGCGGCGAGGTGTGGAACGAACGCGAGGCGATGAAGCACGAACTAGCGGCGGCGAAAGCGGCGCTCGCGGAGTCGCAGCGGCGTCGCGGCGAGGTGTGGAACGAGCGCGAGGCGATGAAGCACGAACTAGCGGCGGCGAAAGCGGCGCTCGCGGAGTCGCAGCGGCGTCGCGGCGAGGTGTGGAACGAGCGCGAGGCGATGAAGAAAGAACTTCTCGCTGCGAAAGCCGCGCTCTCAAAGGCTGGGCGACCGGCAACAGGCGATGGCAAGGTTCAATGAATCAGGCAGTAAAACCAAGGAGCGTCAAAGCATGAAACTTTCTCCCGTTATCAGCGTCGTCATTCCCGTCTTCAACGTGAAGCAATACCTGCCTGCTTGCATCGCTTCGCTTCTCGCGCAGACGCTTGAAGAGACGGAATTCATTTTTGCCGACGATTGCTCGAACGACGGCAGCGCGGACGTCATCCGCGAGGCGGGGCGAAAGGACGGGCGGATAAAATACGTCTGCGCACGACGAAACCTGGGCGCGTTCGCGGCGAGAAAAATAGGAGTGGCCGCCGCAAGCGCACCTTTCGTTACCTTCGCCGACCCCGACGATACGCTGCCGCCGGACGCTTGCAGGCTGCTCGCGGAGAAATTGTCCGAATCCGGGGCCGACATCGTGCACGGCTTCACCGAAATCGTCAATTCGAACGACCTGCCGGAAGAGCGCCTCGAATTCGTTCGCAAAACCGTCCAGCCGGTTTTTCAGGGTTTGGAGGGTCGCGACATCCTCTCGGAACTAGCCGTCACGGCGAAAATCAATCCGACGCTGTGGGGCAAAGCATACAAGACTGAACTGGTCAAGCGCGCTCTCGATTTGGTTCCGGACGGCGAATACCGCAGGGCGAACGACTTGCTGGCGAACTTCGCGATATGCTGCCTTGCCGAGAAGTACGTCTCGTTTGACGCGACGGTTTACAACTACTGCTACGGGCAGGGCGTGTTCGGCGCGGCGGAGCAGGATTTGCCGCACTACGAATCGATATGCCGCCAGGTCGACATAGTTCCCGCCATGCGGGAGATTGCGGAAAAACATTTCCCCGGCGACGCCGCCGTCAGCGCCGCGTTCAAGGCGGTCGAGAGCCGGCTTGTCGGCGGATGCTATTCCCGGATAGCGGCGACTCTTGAACGACCGGAAGACAGGCGCGCGGCTTTCTCGTTCTTGCTCGGGAGGGTCGGGGGGCTGCGTCTCGCGACCGTCCTCGCGCAAAAGAACTATGCGCGCAAGGAGGATTTCGCGTCGGAACTCGCCGCCCTGGACGCGATACCGAGAATTCCCCCGAAGAGAATCGGCAAAATCGGTTTCTTCTACTACCACCTCACGCCCGGCGGGGTTCAGAGAGTGATTGCGGACCAGGTGTCCGTATTCATGTCTCTCGGCCGCAAAGTCGTAATCTTCCTCGAAAAAGAGATAACGGACGAATGCTTCGACTTGCCTCCCGGTGTCGAAATAGTCTATCTGCCGCCTGTCGCCGCGTCCAACCGCGACCGGATAGGCGAAAGGCTCGCCGCGCTTTCGGCGGCCCTGGAAGAGCACGACATCGACATGATGTACTGCCATGCGTATCTGGGGCCGAACTTCCTGTGGGATTTGCTCGTCTGCAAATGGGTGCTGCGCATTCCCGTATTGACCCACTACCATACGGCGGTCTGCTTCGTTCCCAGGGTGGCTGCGTCCTACACCCGCTGGCCCGGCTTCATGAAGATGCTCTCGTTTTCCGACGGAGTTATCGCGTTGAGCCGTTCCGACGCGCTGATGCTGCGCTGCTGCGGAGTCCGGGCGAAATACATGCCGAATCCCGTTCCATCGGCCGCAGTCGCCCGGAAGCGCGCCGTTTCGCGGGACGGCAGGACCATTCTCTGGATGGCTAGGTTTTCGCACGAGAAAAATCCCTCGGACTCCGTGAAAATCCTCGCCAAAGTCCGCGCAAAGATACCCGACGCGAGATTGACCATAGTCGGCGGCGGACCTGAAAAGTTCGTCAAGGAAGTCGAAACGACGATAGAGCAGCTGGGCTTTGGCGACGCCGTGACCCTCGCCGGCGAACACAAGGACGTCAGGGAATATTACGAAAACGCGGCGCTGTATCTGCACACCTCGAACCTCGAGGGCTTCCCGATGTCCATCCTGGAGGCGGCGGCTTCCGGCCTGCCCGTAGTAATGTACTCTCTTCCGTGGCTCGAAATAGCCAGGGACAACGATGGCATCATCCAGACGCCGCAGTCGAACCTTGACAAGGCGGCCGCCGCCATAATTTCGGTGTTTTCATCGCCGGAGAAAGCCGCCGCGATGGCCAAGGCCAACCTCGGGAAATGCGCCGCATACGCCACGTTCAACTTCAAAGCCGAATGGCGGAAAATCCTGTCCAATTTCGAAAAGGGACGCCCGTTCGTCTCCGGCGGTCTGCAACCGCCCAAAGACGACCTTGAGGCTTTTGCGGCGGAATTCATGCACTGCTACAATCGTGGCATAGCCGAGGTGCAATCCGCCGGCGCTGCGCTCGAACGTGAAAAACAGAGGCTTTCCGCGAAAGTTGCGCTGCTGGAAGCGGACAACCGAAAGCTCAAGGAGGCCGTCGCGAAGGCTAAAGCAGACCTTGGCGAATCGCAAAAGAGGCGTGGAATCATATGGGCAGACCGCCAAGACATTAAACGCAAGTTCGACGCCCTGTCAAAACAGTCCGAAAACACCAAGAGGGTTGTGCGTAAGCTGAAGGACATGTCGTCATCTCTGCGCAGGGAAAGAGATGCGCTCGGCACATCCGAAGCGTACCGGGTCGGCATGTTGGTCACGTGGCCGGCGAGGAAGACGTGGGGATGCGTGAAGTGCTTGCGGGAAAATGGGCTGAAGTACACCGTAAAACACGCCGCCGGCAAGGTGCTGCGCCTCTTCGGCGCGAGGCACTAAGGGGGAGGGCGGGCGTCCTCCCGGAGGGTGCGTCTAGGCGTGTAGCGCCGTGCGTCAGCGGCGACGCAGCTTTCGCACCGCCGAAGCATGAAATATGGTATAATAATGGTATAATATGAGACATGGAAAAGCTTGCGACAGACATATACACGTTTTCCCGGCTGCGGGAAGACGGCTTCACGTACGTGGACAAGACGCGCGAGCTCTATTCGATGGCGTCGGGCGAGGTCGGGGTGCAGTTTTTCATGGCGCGGCCGCGCCGCTTCGGCAAGTCGCTCGCCGTCTCGACTTTCAAGGCGCTGTTCGAGGGGCGGAGAGACCTCTTCAAGGGGCTTGCGGTGGAGCCGCTCTGGGACTGGTCGAAGAAATGGCCCGTGCTGCATCTGGACATGGGCAGTGCACAGACGCAGACGGTTGAAGAACTGAGAAAACGCTGGCGGGCGATGCTCGCCAACGAGTGCGCAAGAAACGCCATACCTTTCCGCGACGACGACATCGCGGCCACCGCCTTTGAGAATACCATAAACGCGCTTGCAGCCAAATCCCCCGACGGGCGCATGGTGCTGCTTGTCGACGAATACGACAAACCGCTCCTGGGACATCTGATGAAGCCGGACGTCGCGGACTTCCGCGACGAGCTAAAGGCGTTCTACTCCGTCATCAAGACGCTCGAGTCCAAGCAGCGCTTCATGTTCATGACCGGCGTCTCGAAGTTCTCCAAGGTCTCGATATTCTCCGACCTGAACAACCTCAAGGACTGGACGATGCACCCGAAGACCGCCACGCTCTTCGGCTACACGCACGGGGAAGTCCTGAAATATTTCC
>CAMZET010000036.1 GCA_947305825.1 uncultured Verrucomicrobiota bacterium | reverse complement strand
TGCGCGAGAAAATCCTGCGCTTCGCCAAGGCCGGCCTCGCCGTCGCCATGATGAAAGGCAAGAGCTACCTCTCGTGCGGCTCTTCGGCGATGGGCATCGCCGGCAGCTTCGTCGACGTTTCGTTCTTCCAGTCCTATCTCGGCATGCGCCCGGAGAACATGGACATGTGCGAAATCGAGCGCCGCATCGCCGAGGGCATCTACGACAAGCGTGAATACGAGCGCGCAATCGAATGGACGCGCAAGTGGTGCAAGGAAGGCCGCGACTACAACCCGGAGAAAATCCAGAAGTCGCGCGAGGCGAAGGACGCCGACTGGGAATATGTAGTGAAGATGGCGATAGTGATGCGCGACATGATGGTCGGCAACCCGGTGCTCGCGGAGATGGGCTTCGGCGAAGAGGCGGCCGGGCGCAACGCGCTCGCCGCCGGCTTCCAGGGCCAGCGCCAGTGGACCGACCACTGGCCGAACGGCGACTTCATGGAGGCGATGCTCAATTCGTCGTTCGACTGGAACGGCATCCGCGCGCCATACGTCGTCGCCACCGAGAACGACTCGCTCAACGGCGTGTGCATGATGCTGATGTACTTGCTGACGAACAGGCCGTCGCTGTTCGCCGACGTGCGCACTTACTGGTCGCCGGAGGCGGTGAAGCGCGTGACGGGGCTGGAGCTTTCGGGCGTGAACGCGGGCGGCTTCATCCATCTGCTCAATTCCGGCAGCTGCACGCTCGACGCGACCGGGGCGCAGCGCGACGCGGAGGGCAAGCCGGTGATGAAGCCGTACTGGGACATCACGGAAGCGGACGCGGCGGCGTGCCTGAACGCGACGCGCTGGGTGCCGGCGGGCGTCGAATACTTCCGCGGCGGCGGCTTCTCCTCAAGCTTCCTCACGGAACCCGGAATGCCCATGACCATGACGCGCATCTCGATAGTCAAGGGCCTCGGCCCGGCGCTGCAGATTGCAGAGGGCTGGTCGACCTCCGTCCCGAAGGAAGTCCACGAAAAGCTCATGCTCCGCACGAATCCCGAGTGGCCGTGCACGTGGTTCGTGCCGCGCACGACGGGCTCCGGCGCGTTCCGCGACGTCTATTCCGTCATGAACAACTGGGCCGCCAACCACGGCGCAATCGCCTACGGCCACATCGGTGCGGACCTCGCCACGCTCGCCTCCATGCTGCGCATCCCGGTCTCCATGTCCAACGTGCCGGACGCCGAGCGCTTCCAGCCGCATTGCTGGGGCCTGTTTGGCGCGGACGACCCGATAGGCGCCGACTACCGCGCCTGCAGGAACTTCGGCCCGCTCTACGGCGCCTATTGATACCGCCAGTCATCGACCGACCTTGACGCATAGCGACTGACATGAAATACCATCTCGCAATCGACATAGGCGCGAGTTCCGGGCGACACATCCTCGGAACCGTGCGCGACGGAAAAATCTCCCTCGAGGAAGTCTACCGTTTCGACAACTCCCTCGTCCGCAAGGACGGCCACGACTGCTGGGACGTTGAAATGCTCGTCGCGAACGTCAAGGCCGGCATCGACGCCGCCATGGAGAAGTGCGCGATTGATTCTATCGCCATTGACACGTGGGGCGTCGATTTCGTCCTGCTCGACGAGGCGGGCGCGCTTTGCTCGGACGCCGTGGCGTACCGCGACGCGCGCACCGCCGGCGCGGACAAGGAGATAGAGGCTGGCGTCATGGGTTTCGACGAGCTCTACGCGCGCACCGGCATCCAGAAGGCGCCGTACAACACCATATACCAGCTCTGGGCGCTGAAGAAAGAGCATCCGGAGCAGCTGGAAAAGGCGGCGCACCTCCTGATGATGCCGGAATATCTCGTCTACAGGCTCACGGGCAACATCGTCCACGACTACACGATTTCTTCGACGACGGGGCTGCTGTCGGCGGCGGCGAAAGACTGGGATTTCGAGACAATCGGGCGTCTCGGTCTGCCGAAGAGGATATTCGGGCGTCTGGAGATGCCGGGCGCGGCGGCGGGCGAATACCGTGGCGCGAAGGTGGTGCTCGCCGCGATGCACGACACGGCGAGCGCCTACCTCGCCGTGCCGGCGCGCGACGAAAACGCCGTCTACATCTCGAGCGGCACGTGGTCGCTCCTTGGCGTCGAGAATACGGCTCCCATCACGACGCGCGAATCGCGCGAGGCGAATTTCACGAACGAGGGCGGCGCGTGGGGGCGCTTCCGCTACCTGAAGAACATAATGGGGCTGTGGATGATACAGTCGATAAGGCGCGAGCTCAACGGCGTAAGCTACATCGACGGCAAGGGCGGCGAGGCGACGCGGGAGGCGCTCGCTCGGCTTTCGGACTACGAGAAAGGCCGCAAATATTCGTTCGACGACCTGTCGATGGCCGCGCGCGGCGAACCATACAACGTGACGATCGACGTGAACGACAGCCGCTTCCTGAACCCGCCGTCGATGACGGCCGAGGTGATGGCGGCGGCCGAGGAAGAGGGCGGCCCCGCACCCGCCACCGTCGGCGAACTCCTGCAGTGCGTCTACCTCTCGCTCGCGGCTTGCTACGCCGACGCGATAGCGACGCTGGGCGAACTCACCGGCAAGACGTACACATCAATCAACATCGTCGGCGGCGGCTGCCGCGACATATACCTCAATTCGCTCGCGGCGCAGGCGACCGGTCTCGAAGTCTTCGCCGGACCGGTCGAGGGCACAGCCATCGGCAACCTCATCGTCCAGATGATTGCCGCCGGCGAATTCCAGTCCCTCGCCGACGCCAGAAAGGCGATTCCCGTCTGACGGCGCCTAAAGCTGCCTTGCAACCACTTATATCCGGGTATGGCGCCCTCCTATATCCAGGTATGCCACACTCCTATATCCGGGTCTCCCTTTTCGCCGCTGCGGCCGATGGCGCGTCACAACGGGCGAAGGCAGTTCCCGCCCGTAGTGCGTTTGCGTAGGCTTTGCCCAAGCGAGACGGGCAGGAATTTGGTATAATATTGCAACTTTGGAAGTGACCAGGAGGCGAGAATGACACTTGAAGAACTAGAGAAGGCGAAGGCGGAGAGCCTCGGAGAAGTGGCGGCGGCGGCGGACGCGGCGGCCGTGGAAGCGTTGCGCGTGAAGTACGTAGGGCGCACCGCGCTCATAAAGGCGATGAAGGACGTGCCGAAGGAGGAGCGTCCCGCGTTCGGCAAGGCCGTGCAGGCGTGGAAGGCCGAGTTCGAGGCCGCGCTGGCGGCGGCGGCCGGCGGCGCCGGCGGCGCTTCCGCAGGCAAAACCGTCGATGCCGACCTCACGCTGCCGGGCCGCTGGCGCGAACTCGGCCTCAAGCACCCCCTTACCCGCGTCATAGAAGAGAGCGCCGCCATTTTCGCCCGCCTCGGCTTCACCGTCGCCGACGGCCCCGAACTCGAAAACAAGTTCAACAACTTCACCGCGCTCAACACGCCCCCGCACCATCCGTCTATGGACCGCAGCGACACCTTCTGGTTCGGCGACGACTGTCTCTTGCGCACACAGACCTCGCCAGTCCAGATTCGCACCATGATGGCCAACAAGCCGCCAATCCGCGTAATCTGCCCGGGCCGCACCTACCGACGCGACACTACCGACGCCACCCATTCCGCGAACTTCCACCAAATCGAGGGGCTCTACGTCGATACGGCCGAAAAACCCGTCTCGCTGGCCGACCTCAAGAGCGTGCTCGCTTACTTCGCCAAGGAGATGATGGGCGACGGTGTGACTGTCCGCTTCCGCCCCCACTTCTTCCCGTTCACGGAGCCTAGCGTCGAAGTCGATTTCTCATGCCACGTTTGCAAGGGGAAGGGCTGCAACGTCTGCAAGCAGTCCGGCTGGATAGAAGTCGCCGGCGCCGGCATGGTAGACCCGCGCGTCTTCAAGCACGTCGGCTACGACCCGGACCAGGTTTCCGGCTACGCCTTCGGCTTCGGCGTCGAGCGCATCGCCATGATAAAATACGGCATACCCGACATACGCTGGCTCTACGAGAACGACATACGCTTCCTGTCTCAACTGGGGTGACGAGCCATGCTGACGATCTACAGATGGGAAAACGGCGCGCTCAAGGAGTCGCCCGACTTCGCGCCTAGCTGCTGGATCAACCTAGTCGAGCCGACCACCACCGAGCTCGAGAGCGTGCTCACGTTCTCCGGCGTGCCGCGAGACTTCCTCACCGACCCGCTCGACGCCGACGAACGCCCCCGCTTCGACTACGACGACGACGCCACCAACATCCTGATTGTCCACGTGCCCTGTCCGGTCGAAGACGAAGACAGCCCCTATCCGTACCGCACCGTGCCGCTCGGCATCATACTTTTCCGCCAGGGCGTCATAACGGTATGTTCGGCGAAGACGCCGGTGACGACGGCGTTCCTGGACCAGATACGGCGCGTGTGCCCGCCGTCAGACCGCTACCGCTTCGCGTTCCGCCTCCTATGGCACGGCGGCGTCCTCTTCCTGCGATACCTCCACGACATCCATATGCGCACCAACGCGCTCGAGGAGGAGATGCACGAGACGATTTCGAACGAGGCGCTCTTGAAACTGCTGACAATCGAGAAGACGTTCGTGTATTTCACGACGTCGCTGAAGGCGGACACGATTGCGCTCGCGCGCGCTAACACGGCGCGGCAGCTTTCGCTCACGGAGGACGACCGCGACCAGCTAGAGGACGCGATGGTCGAATACCAGCAGGCCCTGGAGACGGCGACGATACACGCGAACATCCTCAACGGAACCCTCGACACGTTCGCGTCGCTAATCAACAACAACTTGAACAACGTGATGAAATACCTGACGGCGGCGACAATCATGCTCGCCGCGCCGATGATTATCGCGTCCATCTACGGCATGAACATACCGCTGCCGTTCCAGAACCACGCGCATGCGTTCCCGATTGTGATGGTTCTCTCGTGCATACTTGCCGGAGCGTTCGGCGCGGTGTTCGTGGTATTGTACAGGAAGAGGAGGTTTTGATGGAGAAAGCGCGGGCGTTTCTGGCGGTATCGGCGGCGGTCGTTCTCGTGTTCGCGTCATTCGGTGCGGAGGGGACGCTTTCCGACGCCGAGGTCTGGAACGAAGGCGTGGAGTACTATCGAGCTGGCGACTTCACGAACGCGGTGCGCGTCTTGAGGCCGCTGATGCTGTCGAAGACGCACGGGCCGCGCGCCGCGGAAGTGGTCGCGGCCATTTCGTACGCGCAGGCTCGCGGAGAAGGCGTCGCCGACTCCGCCGCTGGCGCGGGTGCAGGCGCGCTCGAATCGCTGGAACTTGCCGCCGCCGCCGCGCAGCTCGCCTTGCGTTCTTCGCCGGACGACCAGCGCCTTAGACGCAACTTCGCCCGCGCCACGGACTCTCTCCCTTCGCTGCGCGAGACGAAGCACTTGAACGACCTCCTCGCCGCCGCGCAGAACTCCTCGCCAGAAGCGATGGTCGCCGGCGCCATCCAGGAGTCGCGTTCGCTCATGGACGGCGCGGCGTCCTACCGCACCAACGCCGCGCCGGTCGCCGTCGCGCTCGCAGACTCGCTTTCCGCTCGCGCCGAGCGTCTCGCCGACCGCTGGACCGTCCTGCGCGAAGCCGTCGCACATTCCGTCACGAACGAGGAAGAGGCCGCCACAATCATGGCGCACGTCGACGAGTCGCAGAAGCTTGCGAAAACGGCCGCGAAGGCGCTTGCCGATTTCACTGGCGAGGCGTACTCGCCGCTCGCACAGACGGAGCAGGATTTCTACGCTTTCTACAAGCGCGTGGCGGGATGTTCTGCTGCGATACGCGAAGACCTCACGGCGCAATCCAACGCCTGGCAGGACGTAGAGGCGTTCAATTCGCGCGAATGGCAGCCCGAGGCCCTCGACTGGACGCGCGTTTTCCGCATGCGCTTCCCGGAGTGGGCGCAGCAATACGAGCAGCGGGCGCAGTCCGACACCAACCTCCCGCCGTTCACGGCAGAGGCGCAGGCGGAAATCTCCGCGCTTTCGACCCAGCTGGAGAAAATCCAGCTCGAATGCGTGAAAGACATCCTGCCGCCGAAGCAGGAGGAGGCCGTCGGGATAATCCAGCGCATAATGGAGCTCCTGCCGCCGGAGCAAGGCGGCGGCGCCGGCCAGGCATCCCAGCAGCAAAACGGCGGCAACAAGCAGCAGAACCAGAAGCCCGACAAGTCCGACAAGGGCGAAAACGGCGACGAGCAGCAGAGCGACGACCAGGACGCCGGTACGCAGGAAGAGCAGCCGGAAGAGGCCGAAGGCGAGGAGGAGAAGGAAGCTGCGGAGGCCGAGGAAAGCGACGAAGAGCCGCCGAAAGACGCCAAGGAAGTCGAAGCGATTCTCAAGAAGGCCCAGGAGCGTTCGGACGAACACGAGGCCGACAAGAAGGCGCGGATGCGCAAGGCTCCGCTGCCGCCGAACGAACGCGACTGGTAGCGGCTGACGGCACATATGCAACTTCAAGGATGAAAGCAGAGGAAATGAAGATAGCGGTAGCATGCGGGGGAACTGGCGGACACGCCTTCCCTGGACTGGCAGTAGCCGAGGAGCTCAAGGCTCGCGGCCACGACGTCACGATTTGGGAGTCCGGGCGCGACATCGAGTCGAGCGTCATGCGCAACTGGACGGGCAAGGGCTTCTCGACGCTCGCCAAGCAGCTTTCCGCGAAGAACGTCTTCTCCATCGTGCGCTCGATATTCCGGTGCCGCCGCGAAATGCGCCGCGAAAGGCCGGACGTGCTGATTGCGATGGGGAGCTATTCGTCGCTGCCGCCGGTGCTGGCGGCAAAGGCGTTTGGCGTGCCTGTCGTCCTCCACGAGGCGAACACGGTGCCGGGCCGCGCCGTAGACTTCCTCTCGCGATACGCGAAGGTCGTCGCCACCAGCTTCGAGCGGACTTCCCGCTACCTGAAAAACGTGAAAACCGTGCTGACGGGCTTGCCCGTCAGGGCCGACATATCGAAGGGCGCGCGTTTTGAGTTCATACCGCCGGACGCGTTCGTGGTGTTCGTGACTGGCGGTTCGCAGGGTGCGCACGTGGTGAACTGCCTTGCGAGCGAGGCTCTGGTCATGGTGAAGGCGGAACTCGACACGCGCGGCGCGGGCGCGAAGGGGTTGTATGTAATCCACCAGACCGGCGCGAAAGACGAAGGGCCGGTGATGGCCACTTACGCGCAGTGCGGAATGCCGGCGAGAGTGCACTCATTCGAGAGGGAGATGGCGCGGGCGTTCGCGTCGGCAGACCTCGTCATTGCGCGCGCCGGAGCCTCCACCTGCTTCGAACTTGCCGCCTGCGCCAAGCCCGCGCTCCTGATACCGCTGCCGTCGGCGCTGCGCAACCACCAGCACTTCAACGCGGAAGCGTTCGCGGCCGCCGGCGCCGCCGACGAGGGCATCCAGGACCGACTTACTGCGCGGCAGCTCGCCCGCTACATCCTCGAGCGCATCGACAATCCGGCGCGCCTGGCCGCAATGGCCTCGCGAATGCGCGCCCTGGCCGTCCCAAACGCCGCCTCGCGCGTCGCAGACCTTGTAGAAACCACTGCAAAAGGGAGGACTCCATGAGCAGGAACCACGCAAGAAAACCCGCCGTCGCAATCCTCGCATTCGCCGCTGCCGTTCTTTGCGCCGCGCATGCCGCCGACAAGCCGAAAGCAGAGCCGCCGGAACGCTCGCAGGCGCGTTCGGTGCATCTCATGTATGCGCCGCTTGCGAGGGACGCCGATGCCGCGATGGTCTCTACGGTCGTCACCGAAGTCCAGACCAATTCCTATTACATGATACTCGGCTGGGACAACGGCTACTGCGGTCTCCAGGACATCGACGGCGTCAGGGCGTTCATATTTTCCGTTTGGGAGCCTGGCGACCCGTTCGACTTCACGGCAAAGGAGAAAGACGTTCCGGAAGGCGAGCGGGCGCGCGTCCTCTTCGCCGCGCAGAACGTCAAGGTCGAGCGCTTCCAGCATGAAGGCACGGGCGCCAAGACGATTGCCGGCCTGGACTGGAAGCAGGGCGAGAGGGTGACCGTGAAAGTGGAAGCGAAGCGCGACGGCGACGACCGCATCGCCTTTTCCTGTTTCATCCGGCGCGGCGCGAGCGCCGAATGGCTCCATTTCGCCACGATTTCCACGCTCTGCAAGCCTTCCGGCAATGCGCTGATTTCCAACATCTATTCCTTCATCGAGGACTTCTGGCGCAACGGCCACAGCCAGACGCTCTCGCGCCGCGCCGAGTTCTTCAACGTCGTGACGCGCTCTGCGGAGACCGGCGAATGGAAAAAGGCGTTCGCGGCGAGATTTACCGCCGACGGCTCCGCCAACACGAATATCGACGCCGGCGCCGTGCGCGACTCGGCATTCTTCCTCGCCACCGGCGGAGCCACCAAGAACGACAATGCTCCGCTCTACTCCATAATCTATCTCAAAAACCGATAATCTGCGGTTCCCGGCGAGCCGCAACCAGCAACAATGAAAATAGATACACTCTGCGTCCAGGGCGGTTGGCAGCCGAAGCGCGGCGAAGCGCGCCAGGTGCCGATTTACGCCACCACCACGTTCAAGTACGAGACGAGCCAGCAGATGGCCGACCTCTTCGACCTCAAGGAGTCCGGCTATTTCTACACGCGCCTGGCGAACCCGACCAACGACCAGGTTGCGAAGAAGATAGCAGCTCTCGAGGGCGGCGTCGCCGCCATCCTCACAAGCTCCGGCCAGGCCGCTTCCACGTTCGCCGTCCTCAACCTCTGCGGCGCGGGCGACCACGTAGTCTGCTCCGCTCAAATCTACGGCGGAACCTACAACCTCTTCGCCGTCTCGCTCAAGAAACTCGGCATCGAGTTCTCTTTCGTCGACCCGGATGCCTCCGCCGAAGAGATTGCCGCCGCGTTCCGTCCGAACACAAAGTGCGTCTTCGGCGAGACGGTCGCCAATCCGTCAGGCTGCGTCCTGGACATCGAGAAGTGGGCCAAGGCCGCACACGCCTTCGGAGTGCCGCTAATCGTGGACAACACGTTCCCCACCCCGATACTGTGCCGCCCGTTCAAGTTCGGCGCAGACATCGTCACCCACGCCACCACGAAATACATGGACGGCCATTCCGCACAGGTCGGCGGTTGCATCGTGGACTCCGGCAACTTCGACTGGGAGCGCTATCCGCAGCGCTTCGCCGGCCTCGTCGAGCCTGACGCCTCCTACCACGGCCTGAGCTATACGAAGTCGTTCGGCAAGATGGCCTATATCGTCAAGGCCACCGCGCATCTCATGCGCGACTTCGGCTCCATCCCTTCGCCGTTCAACGCTTTCCTCGTGAACCTCGGCCTCGAATCGCTGCACCTTCGCATACGCCGCCATGCAGAGAGCGCCTTGAAGATTGCCAAATGGCTGCGCGGCCAGGACAAGGTGGCGTGGGTGAATTTCGCCGGCCTCGAAGACTCCAAGTACCATCCGCTCGTAGTCAAGCAGTTCGACGGCGAAAGCCCGTGCGGCGTGATGACGTTCGGCATCAAGGGCGGGCGCGACGCTTCCATAAAGTTCATGGACTCTCTCAAGGTAATCGGCATCGTCACGCACGTGGCGGACGCCTGGAGCTGCGTTCTGCACCCTGCCTCGCACACCCACAGGCAGCTCACCGACGAACAGCTCGAAGCCGCAGGAATCCCGCCCGACCTCATCCGCCTCTCTGTCGGCCTCGAAGACCCCGAAGACCTCATCGACGACCTCGCCCAAGCGCTCCAGAAAGTCTAAACGCGGAAAGAGCAGGACATAGAATGAAAATCCTGACAGGAATACAGCCGTCCGGCAAGCTTCACTGGGGCAACTACTTCGGCGCGATGAAGTCGATGTTCGACCTTCAGGCGAAGGGCGAGCAGATGTTCATGTTCATCGCGAACTTCCACGCGATGACGACGGTGCGCGACGGCGCCGCGCTGCGCGAGGCGACACGCGACGTCGCACTCGACTACCTCGCTTGCGGCCTCGACCCGGCCAAGACGCTCATGTACCGCCAGTCCGACGTCCCGGAAGTCCAGGAACTCGCCTGGTATCTGTCGTGCCTGACGCCGATGGGACTCCTCGAGAGATGCCACAGCTACAAGGACAAGCTCGCGCACGGCCTCGACGCCACGCACGGCCTTTTCGCCTATCCGGTCCTCATGGCGGCGGACAT
>CAMZET010000035.1 GCA_947305825.1 uncultured Verrucomicrobiota bacterium | reverse complement strand
ATCTCCTCCGTTCGCGCAAGTTTCTTCGGCTGCCAGCCCTCGCGCTTGGAATAGACGAGGATATGTTCGACCTCGTTGACGATTCCCTTTGCGTCGTTGCGTGTCGAGTAGGTACGTTGCCAAGAGATATTGGAGACGAAGTTCTGCCGCCCGAAAATCTCGTCGCAGATGACGCGAAGATACGCGCCCTCGCGGTCGTCGATGGAAATCCAGATGCTGCCGTCCTCGCGCAGGAACTCGCGAAGGAGCTTGAGGCGCGGGTACATCATGTTGAGCCAAGTGGAGTGTTCGAGGTTGTCGTCGTAATGCTCGAACGCGGAGCCGGTGTTGTACGGCGGATCGATGTAGATGCACTTCACCTCGCCGGCGTAGAACGGCAGCAGCGCCTTCAGCGCCTCCAAGTTATCGCCGTGGACGAGAACATTGTCTATATTTAACGCAGAGTCGCAGAGACGCAGAGTGGCAGAGGTGTCTTGGGAAGATGTCTCTGAGTTTTTTGGGGTCTGGGGCAAAGCCCCAGTTATAACACTCTCCTTCTCTGCGCCTCTGCGTCTCTGCGTTGAAAATCCCCCATACGACAATTCCCGATTCTCGCGGAAAATCTTCATGACGACATCCTTCGTCGCCTTTACCGCATTCTCGCGTCCCATCCAGTTCAGCATCGGCATGTCAGGCGCTCCTTTCGCGGCGAGCGCCGCCCATGCCGCAAGAGCCGTGACGCACAATGTTATGCATCTCATTTCCCATCTTTCGCTTTCCGTTTTGCTTTCGCCGATGGCCATCACATCTCCGACATCGCACTGCATGGCCGCGCAATGCGCTCAAGGACGTTTGCGCCTATGGGTTCCCCCTTTGACATCTTGGCGATTGTCGCCGGGGAAATGCCAGTCTTTCTGCGCAAATCGGCCCGCGTCATGTCACGGTCAATCAGCAGTTTCCAGAGTTTCTTGTAGCACATCGACATGGATAGACAATCCCTTTCATTAGAGGCACAGGGATATTATATCATTTCTGGCTCAAAAAAACTCAATGGCACATGAACTGTGATTCAAGGCGGCAGCATTTACCTGTTCGTCGGCTTTTTCAGGCAGGATGGACAGGATTTGCAAGATTGATTATGGAGCTAAGGAGATGACCGTCGATGGAAATCCTGTGAATCCCGTAAAAGTGTCTGAAAACAGCAGACGCAGGCGAAAGGAGGCGATGCCGTCGCCTCGCCTGGGTGCAGCGCGAGAAAAGCGAGCGGCAAAGGCTGGCTAGGTCTGCTGCTTGCCGCCGGCGCAAGTCTCCGCGATGTTCATGCAGTAAGACCTCAATCGGTCGTAGGCGTTGAGGATGTCGAGCGCGGCCAGGACGGCGGCGGTGGACGAGCCGCTTGTCCCGATTCGCATAAGCTGGATTTGGCGCGCCTCGAGGACGCGCTTCTTCAATTCGACGGAACGCGCTGACCATTCGTGCAGCGACGCGAATGCGTCCAGGTCGCTTTTGGAGAAGCGCGCCATTTCGTCGGCGCGGTCGTGTATGTCCAGCACGAGCGCCAAATCGGAGCCTGAGAGTTCGTCGCCTTCGGCGCGGATGCGTTCGAGGCCGCGCAGGATGGCCGGTGCCTCGTCCGACGCCGACTCGAATTCGTCAGCGAGGCGCAACAGCCTTCGCGCACGGTTCGCGGTGGACGTAGGCAGGCTGCGCACCATGACCTCGCCCAGGAACGAGGTGACTTCGCTCTGGATGTTGTCGAGGATTTGTTCGCGGCGGTAGATGTGGGCGATTTCGCGTTCGTTCGCGTCGCCGGTGAGGGCCAGACGCACGTGGGAAAGCAAATCGCGCACGCTCTCCGCCATGAACGCCACTTCCTCGGCGGCCTGTTCGCAAGCGAGCACCGGGCTTATTCGACCGCGCGAATTGAGGGCGGAGAGGTGCGGCTTCTCGTCCGCCTTCTCCGGCACGAGCCGCTCCAGGAACGCGGCCAGCCGCCCTACGAACGGAAACACCAGAGCGCCGCGCACGAGAGAGAATATCGTGTCCGTAATCGCTATAGGCGCCATGACCTTGGTCTGCCAATCGGGAAAGAGCCACTGGCCGAGCGGGACGAAGACGGTCAACACGAACGGAATGCACACGAGAGAGCCGAGCAAGTTGGTGAGAGTATGCGCGACGGCGAGACGCCTGGCGGAACTGCCGCCGCCGATGGCGGAAAGCCACAGCGTCGCCGTCGTGCCCACGTTCGCGCCGAAGAGAGACGCCACCGCCGTCTCGTACGTAATCAGCCCTTCCGACGCGAACGTCATGAATATGATTATGCTCGCGGCGGAACTCTGTATGACGGCGGTGAAAACCGCCGACACCGCCGCGACAAGCATGACGCCCCAGACCGAGCCGGCGTTGAGCATCCCAATCGCGTGCGAAAGCGAGGCGGACGCCTTTACCGGCTCGACGCCCTGCTTCATGAAGTGCATCCCGAGGAATACGAGACCGAGGCCGACGAGCGCGAGACCTACATGCCTCACTCGCCCGCGCCGAAACGAGAAATATCCAAGCGACCCGAGCATCAGAGCGCCAAGCCCCAGCAATTCCGGACTTGGCGCGAACGCTATGAGCCAAATCGTGAACGTCGTGCCGATGTTCGCGCCTATCAGCACATTGATGGATTCGACAAGCGTCATGAGGCGCGACACGACAAAGCCGACAAGCATCACCGTGACGATGGAAGACGACTGCATCAAGAGCGCAGCCGCTATTCCCGTGGCCACGCCAGAGAGCCGCTTGCCGGTCGCAAACGACATGAAGTGCCTGAGACCTTCACCGCTCGCCGCCTGGAGTCCGTCGGAGAGATGCCGCATTCCCAGCAGGAACAGGCCCAGCCCGCCGCATATGCTTGCCGTCACCGGCCACAGTTCGTTCATAGTGGACATGTCTTGTGTTGGTTCTCTTGTCGGTTTGTGTTTTGCCGCGATATTGTTCCCGTTGCCGCTACCTGACGATGTTGCGCACGTCATCCGCCGGAGAGTGGCGCTCGTCCGGAAGGTGCGTGCCCATTGAGGAACTGCCGTCGGCGGCCGGGTGCGCCGAGAGCTCTCTCATGAGTTCGCTTGAAATCCTGCCGCCCTCCACAGGCGTCGTGATTACATGCGGTTTGATGAGGACGATTAGTTCGGAGCGCTGCTTGATTTTCTCGGTGCCCCGGAAAAGCCACCCGACCAGCGGCAGCGAGCCAAGAAACGGAGTGCGCCAATACGTCTCCCCTTCCTGCTCCTTCACCAGCCCGCCGGCCATGATGGTCATGCCGTCCTTCGCGACAAACGTCCCCGCAAGCGAACGCGACTCCACGTACTCTATCTGCTTCGACTCGCCGGACCCGCCGTCTACTGGTATGTCCACCTTCGTCGGGCTAACTTCGCTGTTTTCCTGCACGAGACGCAGCGTCACCGTCTTGTCGGCATTTATGTTCGGCGTTATCAGAAGCATGGTGCCGACATCCTGTTTCGTGATTTCGACTGTCATCGACGCGGTGGCGCCAATCCCGTCGGTAATTATCGTTTCGTTCGGCTTCCAACCCGTGACGAGAGGATATTCCTTGCCGGAGAAAATGCGCGCGACTTCGTTGTTCGCGACAAGGAGCGACGGTGTCGCGAGAGTGCGGATTTTCCCGTCCTGCTGCAGCAGGCGCACCTGCGCGTCGATGGTGGAGTTCACGACGCTGAAGGCGAAAGTCGGGGTGAAGGCATCCTTGGCGGCCTGCGAGGCGAGCGCGGAGACGGAGCCGTCGTGACCGGCCGTGTGAGTGTCGCGGTTGAAGGAATACGAGAAGGAAGCCTCGTAGCCGTCGGTGATATCGAGTTCCAGGACTTTCACTTCCATGAGGACCATCGGCGTCGGGACGTCGAGGCGTTTGACCAAGGAGCGTATTTCATCCATGACGCGGGTATCGCTTGTCCTGACGACGAGCATGTTGTTCCGTCTGGAGAGCGAGACGAAGATGTTGGCGGAGGCGGCGACGCCGGCGCGGAGTCTTTCGACGGCGTTCGTGTCGCCGGAGGAATAGGCGCGAGCGAGGAGCGCGGCATCGTCGGCGCTCAGGCCGTCGGCGCCGGCGGCGGCCTCGGTGCGCAGGCGCCGCCGCAGCTGGTCCCACTGCGACTGGCGGCTTGCGGCGGAGCCGCGTGAAAACGAGAACACGCCACTCCCGGAACGAGTGCCGGAGGACGACGTCTGCGGCGCGTCCATCGCCATGAACTGCGAGCCGCCGTTCTCCTCGAGCTGCCGGAAACGGCGGAAGCGCCGCGACAGGTCGTTTTCGTCGTCTTCGTCGAACTCCTCCTCGCCTAGCGAAATGAACGTGCGGTCCGGCCAGAGCCCGTAGATTACGCTGGCCATCTCGACGACGTTCGGATACATGAGCGTGAACATTTCAGTGGCCTCCTCGCGGAAGGAATTGAGGCCTTCGGCGAATTCCGCGCGCGTCATGACGCGGATGATGCGCGATTTCGGCTCTCTGCGGTAGAGTATGTCGAGCGAACGGCATATTTCCTCCACGGCGTCCTCGGCCGTGACGTTGCGCAGGAAGAGCGAGATTTTCCTGTTGCGCAGGGAGTCGGAGAGCACGATGTTGGCGCCGGTCTGGTCGGAAATCATGCGCAGGAGCGAGCCGAGCGGCGCCTGTTCGCACTCCAGGTGCCTCAGGAATTCCGGCGGTGCGCTTTCCGGGGGCTGGAGCGTTGCGCCCGGCGAGCAGGAAGGCACGAGCGTTGCGGCGGCGTTGGAGTGAGCCTGCGCAATCGAAACGCCGCGAGGCAAGACGGCGGCAACGGAGAACTCCACCTTCATGCCGCCGACGTCGCATGGGATGGAACTGCCCTTGCGGACCAGGCGGCCGTCGAGCAGCGCGACGCCGTCGTCGTCCGCCACGACGAGGGCTTCGAGTTTCTGTGAAAGGATGGCGGCGGCGCCAAGACGCTCCGCGACGGCGAAAGCGGGGACGGTCGGGTCTGACGCGGCCGTGGCGGGAGCCGCGGCTTCCTGGGCTTTGGCGGCATCGGCGGCGGCGAGCGCCGCGCACGCCAGAATTGCCGCATATCCCTGTCCAAATCGGTATCTCATCATGATTGGTTCCTTTTGCAATGGTTTCATGCGGCGCCGGCGATGGAAAACAGCGCCATGAAAAAAGCGACATAGACGAAGCCGACTATCGCGCCGGTCACGGCAATCATCACCGGCTCGACCAGGATGCCGAGGCGCTTGACGGTCAGCGCGAGGATGGTTTCATGGAAACGCGCCGTTTCGCCGAAAGTATCCGGCAAGGCGCCGGTCGTTTCGCCGACTGCCGCCATGCGGTGGAGCATCGGGAGGAATTCCGGCGCGTCGGCGAGAGCCTTGGAGAGCGGGCGTCCGGCAAGCACGGCATCGCGCGCCGCGCCGACGCGGCGCCGCAGCCGGCGGTTCGTCAGCAGCTGCGCCGCCGTCCCGAGCGCACTCGTCAGCGTCACGCCGGACTCGAGCATGATTTGCATTGCCCGCGAGAAAAGCGCCGTCCCCGAAAGCCGCAGCACCCTGCCGACTACCGGAACGCGCAGAAGCATCGCATCCTGGAGTTCCCTCGTCCGCGGGAAGAATCTCGCGAAAAACCAAAGCGCCGTGACGCCGGCGATGCAAGCGACGACGTACGCGCCGTTGGCGACAATCCATTCGGAAAAGCTGACGAGAGCCTGCGTGAGCGCCGGCAGCGCCGTCCCCGAAGAGCGCAGAAAGTCGGCGAGTTTCGGTATGACGGCGACTACCAGATAGGCGCTGACGGCGATGGCGGTGGCCACCGTGATGCAAGGATAGACGAATGCGTTGGCGACGGTGTTGCGCAAATTCCTGCGCGAATTGAGCTGCTCGGCGGCGCGTGTCAGGGTGAGTTCGAGTTCGCCGCTCTTTTCGCCGACGTCGGCGAGGCGGACGGTGACGTCGTCGAAGCGTCTGGAGCTTGCGGCGAGAGCGGCGGCGAACGGTTCGCCGCGAGTGACGGAAGCGGCGACGCGGTTCCAGACGCGGCGCGCTCGTGCCCCGGAAGACTGCTCGGCAACCGTCTCGAGCGCGGCGAGCAGCGGCATGCCGCTGCGCAGCATGGCGGCAATCTGTCGCAGGCCCATTTCGACGTCGAGAGCGCTCATCGGACGCCAGACGAACGGCGGCTCGGCATCGCCGCGCTTCGACCGGGGCTCGGCTTGCCGGGCGACTGACACTACCAGCAGCCCCTCGGCGCGAAGGGCAGCGGCCAGCGCCGCTTCGTCGCTCGCCTCACGAACGAGCTCCTGGCGTTTCCCGTCCGCTCCGATTGCCGTGGCGACAAATGTCATGAGCCCAGCGCCCTTTCGACTTCGGCCAGCGTCGTCAGCCCGTCCGCAACCTTGCACATGGCGTCGTCGCGCATCGTGCGGCGCGCTCTGGCGCCGTCCAGCGCCGACATCGTGCCGTCGAACGCTATCGTCTCGAACACGCCTATCCTTCCGCCGCCGGTGCGCTTGACGAGACGCTGCGCGACGACGAGCCGGAGCGTCGCCGCGATGAGCGAGCGGTCTATGCCCAAATCGGCGAGTCTCGCCGGAGCGCCGGCCGCGTCGTTCGTGTGCAGCGTCGAAAAAACGAGATGCCCGGTGAGCGCACACCGCACCGCCGCCTCCGCCGACTCCCCGTCGCGTATCTCGCCAATCACGCAGACGTCGGGATCGTGCCGCAGCAGCGAGCGCAAAGCCTTCGAATAGTTCACCTTGTCGGCGACAGGGTCTACTTCGACCTGCGCGACGCCAGGTATTTCGTATTCGACGGGGTCTTCAACCGTGACGATGTTCTTCGCGCCGGCCTTGAGTATTTCGGCGATGGCGGCGTAGAGCGTGGTCGTCTTTCCGCTGCCGGTAGGCCCGGTCAGGAGAACGAGACCCCAGGCGCGGCGGATGGCGCGGTCGAAGGTCTGGCGTTCCTCGGCGGCGAGGCCGATGTCGTCGAGCGAAAGGCGTCTGCCGCCTGTCTCCAGGAGGCGCAGCGTGATTCGCTCGCCGTGGCGCACCGGGAGAGTTGCCATGCGGACGTCAAGCGCGCCGGACTGCGGGGCGGGGATGCGCCAGGAGAAGCCGCCGTCCTGCGGCGAACGGCGCTCGGCTATATCGAGGGCGGCCAGGACTTTCAGGCGGCTGGCGACCGCGCTTTGCATCGCCGCCGGTATGAATATGGCGTCTTCGAGTTCACCGTCGACGCGCAGCCTCACCCGTGTGCGGTCTTCCATGGGGTCGAAATGGATGTCGGAAGCGTGCGCAAGCAATCCGGCGCGGAGAATGCGGTCGACGAGCGCTACCGGGTCCGTCTCGGCTTCGCCCCTGTTGAGCAATGCTTGGATTATGTTGCGCGTATGCATGGAGTCTTGTGTGAATATCAGTTCTGTGCGAGGCGTCTGCGCAGGCCTTCCGGATTCCTGGAAGCGGCCAGAGCGGTGCGCAAATCGATTTTCGCCTCCGCGACGAGCGAAGCGATGGACTGGTCGAGCGAGCGCATGCCGGCAGCAGCGCCGGTCTCGATTGTCGAATAGAGGTGCGCCGAGCGTCCCGTGGCTATGAGGTTGGCGGCGGCCGGAGTGTTGACGAGCAATTCGCAGGCCGGGAAGCGCCTGGACGAGCCGAGGAGACGTTGCGCGAGGATGGCGCGCAGCGCGAGTGCGAGCTGGTGGCGAGCGCCGGACTGCTCTTCCGGCGGGAACATCGCCGTCAGTCGCTCGACGGCATCCGGCGGCGAACTCGAATGCAGCGTCGTCAGCACGAGGTGCCCGGTTTCGGCGGCGCGAAGCGCGGTGCGCGCCGTCTCCAGGTCGCGGCATTCGCCCACGAGAATCACGTCGGGGTCCTGCCGCAGCGCGTCGCGCAGTCCCGTGTCGAAGTCGGCGACGTCCCGCCCGACCTCGCGCTGGCTCACAAGACACGCCCGCGACCGGTGGATGAACTCGACGGGCTGCTCGATTGTTATTATCCTGCCGCAGCGCGTGCGGTTGATGCGGTCAACCATCGACGCCAATGTCGTGGACTTGCCGGACCCCGTAGGGCCGCAGACGATGAACAGCCCCGTTCCTTCGCAAAACGACGAAATCTGCGAAGGGAGTCCCAGTTCCTCGAATGACTTGAACGTGCCGTCGAGCCGACGCAGCGCAATGGCGTTGCGCCCCATCTCGCGGAATATGTTGAAGCGGAAGCGCGAGCCGGAAGCGGAAGTGACCGCGCCGTCGATTGCGCCGTCGCGGACGATGGCGGTGCGTATTCGCTCGGAGCCTTCATTGATGCCTGGCGGCAGCGTCTCCAGGCCGAGTTCGACGGCCAGAGCATCGACCGTCTTTGCGTCGAATGTCTTTATGTCGGCGATTTCGACGAGGTTGCCGAGGATGCGCAAGCGAGGGCGTTCGCCGGTGGCGATATGGATGTCGCTCGCGTCATGCTCGTCGGCTAGCGCGAGGAGGGATTCGAGGTGGGCGGTCACAGCGCAGCCTCCAGAATCCAGAGACCCGGCTTTTGCATCGCCAGGCGCGCCGGCACGACAGCGGCGCCGGCGGCGGCGAACGAATCCAGGGCGCGTTTGATTGCCGGATACGGGCCGGACAGCGTCCAGCGGCGGCGGATGGGTTCGATGCCGTCGTTTGCGGCCCGCAGCGCGTCTTCCGGCGCGTTGCGGTCTTGGCGCGACGGGTTCGGCGGCAGGAGTTCGCTGCGCAGGACGTCGAGACCGGCGCCGCGCAAAACGGCCAAAGCGGCGCGCTCGCGCTCGGCGGCAGAAACAGTGGCGGCAGAAGCGCCGCTTCCGCCGGAAGCGGCCGGCGCCGCCTCCCCTTCCGCACGCGCCGCGGCTAGCGCGGCGTTCGCTTCGTCCAGGCGCGAGAGCGCCCGGCGCCGCTCCATCGGAAAATCGTCGGCCGCGACAAGCAACGCGGAACGCATGGCAAGCTCGTCGCACTCGCGGGCAAGCGGCGCTCGCCACATCCACGCATACGCAACCGCCAGCGCCGCCGGAACGGCGAGCGCCACGAAAAGTATGTCTTTCTGCCTTATCTCCATATCGACACCAACCACCGAATAGTATAACGCAGCGGGGACGCCGCCGGTTCGCCGCTACTACGAAGAGCGTCCGTTCCTCTCCTCCAGTTCCGCCCAGCGCTCCACCGCCGCCTCCAGTTCCGCTTCCGCCAGCGGGAGGCGAGCGGACAATGCCTGCGCCCGCTTCTCGTCGCGGCGGAAGAGCGTGGGGTCTGCCATCGCTTCGCGAATCCCCTCGAGTTCCTTTTCAAGGGCCTCTATGCGTTCAGGAAGAGCCGCCAGCTCGCGCTGCTCGTTGTAGCTCAAGCGCTTTGGGGCAGATGGCGCCGCCGGCGCCGCAGCCGCCTTTTTCGGCGCCTCGCCCTCTTCCGCCGCCGCCGCAGGAGCCGCAGGTCGCTGCGCTTCGTAGTCCGACCAGCCTCCGGGATAGCCGCGCACCAGCCCGTCGCCCTCCAAGACCAGCGTCGAAGTGACGACGTTGTCCAGGAACTCGCGGTCGTGGCTCACGAGCAGCAGCGTGCCTTTGTAGGCCATCAGCTGCTCTTCGAGGAGTTCCAGCGTCTCGATGTCGAGGTCGTTGGTCGGCTCGTCCATCACGAGCAGATTGGCCGGCCGGAGAAAAAGCTTGGCGAGCATGAGTCTGGCGCGTTCGCCGCCGGAGAGAGCGCGTACCGGCGTCCTGGCGCGGTCAGGCGTGAAGAGGAAATCGGACAAGTATGAATAGACGTGCTTTCGCACGCCGCCCACGCAGACTTCGTCGCGGTCGCTGGCGATGTTCTCCGCCACCGTGAGCTCCGGCTTCATTTCGCTGCGCATCTGGTCGAAGAAAGCGAGCTGGACGTTGGTGCCGAGTTCGACGGAGCCGGAAGTCGGCTCGAGGCGGCCCGTCAGGAGTTTGAGGAGCGTGGTCTTTCCTGCACCGTTTCTGCCGAGGATGCCGATGCGTTCGCCGCGCAGGATGGTGGCGGAGAAGTCGCGCACGACCGGCGCGGCGGCGCCTGGATACGTGAAGCAGAGCCCCTTTATCTTCACGACGCTCACGCCGCCAGGCGCCGCCGTGTCGAGCCGCATCGAGGCTTTGCCGACCTCGGTGCGACGCGCCGCGAACTCCGCCCGCAGCCG